>JABMQB010000429.1 GCA_013203525.1 Mariniphaga sp. | reverse complement strand
CCTGTGAACCTTTGCATATTCAATATTCCTACGATGATCGCTCAGTTGTGGTAGTAAACTCTTTTCTTAAAGAATTTAAAGGGCTAAAGGCTTTTGTTTCGGTTCTGAATCTTGATCTGACAGAGAAATTCTCCAGGGAAATAACATTCGATATCTCTCCTGATGGTGTTGAAAGAGTGGTTACAATTCCTGAAATACAAAATTTATCTACAACATATTTTGTTAAACTCGAATTAAAAGATTCAGATGGGACAACTCATAGCTCAAATTTTTACTGGCTTTCAACTAAAAAAGCAATCTTCGATTGGCAGAAATCCTATTTCTGGGCAACACCAATGATATCATATCCGGATTATACCGCTTTACAAACATTACCTAAAGTTGAGCTGACAGTTAGTAGCAAAATTGTTATACAAGAAGAAGAAGAACTTGTTTATGTCGAAGTAAGTAATTCTTCTAAAAACCTTGCATTTGCTGTTAATCTTCGACTTACAAAGGGTGAAGGCGGTAAGGAAATTATCCCTGTTTTATGGGAGGATAATTATTTCTCATTACTTCCAGGTGAAAAAAAGGAAATAACTGCCATCTACCTTGGGAAAGACTTAAAAAAACAAAATCCTGTCGTTGTCACCGATGGATGGAACTTAAATTAATAATTATATACTATATATTTTGTTGTTAATCTATGATTGACAGAACAGTTAAAAATATCAGCTTGTCTCCGGTTTAAATACGAAAGAAGATAAAATTTAATAACCAAGAAGTCATTTTTATGAATCAATTTATAAAACGATTAATTTTAGTTGGACTGATATTCCAGTTTGTAATTGGATGCAATGTAAAAACACAAAAGGACATAAGTATCATACCAAAACCTGTTAGTCAAAAACAGAAGAGAGGTGAATTTACATTAGGACAAAATACAAAAATCATTGCAGAAAGTGGTGTTCTGGAAATGTCAGCCAATTTTTTGCAAAATTATATAAATGAAAAATACGGCATTCAGGTTGCGGTTGCTAAAAAAGCTCCTGATAAAAATTTTATACAACTGTATTTAACTGACACTATAGAAAACAAAGAAGGCTATGTGCTTAAAGTAAGAGATAATGTAGTTGAAATCATAGGGAAGACCGGTGCAGGAGTATTTTATGGTATACAAACTTTTATGCAAATGTTACCTTCATTAGCAAAACAACAAAAACAAATAAAAGTGCAGGCAGCAGATATTGAAGATTTTCCTCAGTTTGGATGGCGTGGACAGCATTTAGATGTTGCCCGACATTTTTTTTCTTTGGATTTTATAAAAAATATGTTGGAAGTAATGGCTATCCATAAACTTAATACATTTCACTGGCATCTAACTGAAGATCAGGGTTGGCGTATGGAAATAAAAAAATATCCGAAACTTACTCAAATTGGTGCCTGGCGGGATAGTACCTTAGAAGGTTATATTACTCAGTATCCCAGGAAATATAACAGAGTAAAATATGGAGGATTTTATACCCAGGAAGAAATTAAAGAAATTGTACAATATGCCAAAGAAAGAAATATTAGAGTAATTCCGGAAATAGAAATGCCCGGACATAGTTTAGCAGCACTAGCCGCTTATCCCGAGGTGTCTTGTACCGGTGGTCCTTTTAACGTAGCTACCGAATGGGGAGTTTTTGAAGATGTTTATTGTGCCGGAAAAGAAAAAACTTTTGAATTTCTGGAAAATATCCTGGATGAGGTTATTCAATTATTCCCCAATGAGTATATCCATATTGGAGGCGATGAGGTTCTGAAAACCCGATGGGAAAGTTGTGAAGACTGTCAACGCAGAATTCATGAGGAATCGTTAAAAAATGAAGACGAACTTCAGAGTTATTTTATAAAACGAATTGAAAAGTACCTTCATAACAAAGGGAAAAAACTTATTGGCTGGGATGAAATTATTGAAGGAGGTTTACCAGAAAGAGCAACTGTGATGTCGTGGAGAGGAATGGATGGAGGAATTAAATCAGCTAAATCACATCATCATACAATTATGGCGCCCTGGAGTCCCTGTTATTTTTATTTGTATCAGGGTAAATATGAAGAACCAATAGCAGCTGATGATTATGTTCCGTTAAGTGCGGTATATAATTTTCATCCTGTTCCGGATGAATTAAGTTAAAAAGAAGCGGAATATATTTTAGGAGGACAAGGGTGTGCATGGTCTGAATATATGACCAGCCCTGAGTTGGCGGAATACATGATATACCCAAGATTATCTGCTTTGGCCGAAGTACTTTGGTCAGAAAAATCCCAAATGAACTGGGATAATTTTCTTAAAAGGATGGATGACCATTATCTCAGACTGGATTATTATAATATTAATTACCGCATTGATTATCCTGATAATTATGGATTTATAAATCGCTATCTTGAGAATGAAGTGCAAATAAAGCTGGATAATATTATTCCAGACAGCGAAATTCGATATACTACAGATG
>JABMQB010000042.1 GCA_013203525.1 Mariniphaga sp. | reverse complement strand
GTATTTCGAAGATGAAGCAATTTTATTAGCAGCAACCACAGAAATATTTGAGTCTAATATTTGTTCGTATAAATCTGCTACAGCTCCTGATGCTGTGCAATCAACAAAAATAGAATTATACAAATTCAAATTCTTCATTTCCTTGACAAAACCCTTAAGGCTTGGTTTTAATTTTGAATTTTTAAGTTCTTCTTTATAAGAGGCAAGGTCAATCCCCTCCCGGTTAAAAAGCATATTATTCAAATCGACAACACCGGTAAGTTTAATTTTGAGGTGTTTTTCATTTAAAAGTTTTTCCTGTTGTTGTAGAAGCTGGCTTAAAAGATGCCCTCCAACGGTTCCGACACCCAAGGAAAACATTTAATTCAACATTTTCTGAAAGGAAGAATGATTCGTGTACAACATTCAATGATTTTCGCAAATCTGAGTTTTTCACAACCCATGATATATTTAATTCTGATGCACCCTGGGCAATGGCAATTACATTGATTCCACTTTTACCCAAAGTACTAAACAATTTTCCTGCAATCCCGGTGGTATTCTTCATATTATCGCCTACAATAGCAACAATCGATAATTTGGTCTCAATTTCTATCTTATTGATCTGATCAATATTAATTTCCTTTTCAAATTCACTACGGATTGCAAATTCCGCTTTTTCTATTGATTGTTCTTCAATTGCAATACTTATTGAATTTTCAGAAGAAGCCTGAGAAATTAGTATAACATTAATATCCTCTTTTGCTAAAGCTGTAAACAACCTCATTGAAATCCCGGTTACACCAACCATCCCTAATCCCTGAACTGTTATTAAAGCAATACCTGAAATAGAAGAAATCCCTTTTATTGGCCGTTCTTTACCATTTCCATCTTTTTGAGAAATTAATGTTCCCTTTCCTTCCGGATTCAAAGTATTTTTAATTTGAATTGGAATGCCCTTTTGGTAAACCGGCAAAATTGTAGGCGGATAAATAACCTTGGCACCAAAGTGTGAAAGCTCCATTGCTTCGGCATAACTTAACGATTTAATAGTATAAGCTTTGCTAATTACACGTGGGTCGGCTGTCATAAATCCATCAACATCGGTCCATATATCTAACGAACTTGCTTTAATTGCTGAAGCATAAATTGCAGCTGTATAATCTGAGCCACCTCTTCCTAAAGTAGTATATTCACCTGAATCATTTCCGGCAATAAAACCGGGTGTAACTGCAATCCCTTTAAAATCTTCGAACTCGCTTTTTATCAGGCGGTTGGTTACTTTAAAATTCACATTTGCTTTTCCAAAATTACTATCTGTGCGAATATAATCTGCTGAATTCTTCCAAACAGCATTTGGAATATACCGTGCAATAATATGCGACGACATTCTTTCACCCAATCCAACTATCCGATCGATAGTTTTCGGTGTTAATTCACCAACAAGAGTTACTCCTGTCAGTATTTTTTCCATTTCTTTAAGGAGTTTGTCGACACGGTCGAATACATCATTTCCTTTATCGTCAAACAATTCTTCAATAATCCGGTAATGCCTGTTTTTAACCTCCGTTAATTCAGAATGAAAGTATCCCGTGCCGATTGAAGCCATACGGGCTGCATTTAAAATTTTATCGGTTACGCCACCCAGGGCCGAAACCACTACAATTGCATTCTCGTTTTGCTGAAGAACAATTTCTTTTACTCTTTTGATGTTTTCAGCTGAACCTACTGAGGTTCCTCCAAACTTAATTACTTTCATTTTACTAAAATTAATATCCTGATTTTGTATAAAAAAAAACTGGATAAACGACAGGTGCCGTTCATCCAGTACACTCTATCTGTTTAAATTATATTATTCCGTTGTTGTGCCTGTTATAGCCTCCAGTATTTTAGTTTCTAATTCCAGTGCCAATTCAGGATTATCCTTAATCAGAGTTTTAACAGCTTCTCTTCCCTGGCCAAGTTTTGATTCGCCATAACTAAACCACGACCCGCTTTTTTTAATGATATTGTATTGTACTCCCAAATCAATAATTTCTCCCCTTTTCGAAATGCCTTCGCCATACATTATATCAAACTCAGCTTTTCGAAACGGTGGAGCAACTTTATTTTTAACTACTTTAACCCGAACGTTATTACCCTGTACTTCATCGCCATCTTTTATCTGTCCAATCCGACGAATATCTAAACGAACAGAAGAATAAAATTTCAATGCATTTCCACCTGTTGTAGTTTCAGGGTTACCAAACATAACCCCGATTTTTTCGCGTAACTGGTTTATAAACATACAGCATGTTTTTGTTTTGCTGATATTACCAGTAAGTTTCCTCAAGGCCTGCGACATAAGCCTTGCCTGAAGCCCCATTTTTGAATCGCCCATTTCACCTTCCAGTTCGGCTCTGGGTGTTAAAGCCGCAACCGAATCAATTACAATAATATCGATTGCGCCCGATCGAACCAGGCTATCAACTATTTCAAGGGCTTGTTCGCCGTTATCAGGTTGTGAGATCAATAAATCGGCAATATTAACTCCAAGTTTCTGAGCATAATACGGATCAAAAGCATGCTCTGCATCAACCATTGCTGCAATTCCACCCGCCTTTTGTGCTTCAGCAATTGCATGGATAGCAAGTGTTGTTTTTCCCGATGACTCAGGGCCATATATCTCAATAACCCGTCCTTTCGGAAATCCTCCAACTCCCAGTGCAATATCCAATCCAATTGATCCCGATGAGATTACTGCAATATTTTCAACTGGTGAGTCACCCATACGCATTATCGAGCCTTTACCATAGCTTTTTTCAATTTTATCCATGGTAAGCTGCAATGCTTTTAATTTCTCTTTATTTACCTGCGCTGGTTCCTGGTTTGCCATATGATTTGTTTTTCTATAAGTTTAACGATTCTATTAATTGACTTGTGTGTTCCTTTGTATTTACCTTTTCGAATATTTCTTCAATAATACTCTCTTCGTTTATTATAAAAGTTGAACGTAGAACACCCATATAAGTTCTGCCATACAATTTTTTTTCACCCCATGCACCGTATGCTTTCAATATTTCCTTTTTGGTATCGGCCATCAGGTTGAATTTAAAACCAAATTTATCGGCAAATTTTTTATGCGAATTAGCACTATCGGGGCTAACTCCTATTACATCAAAACCTTTTTCAAGCCAATATTTGTAGTTGTCATTCAAATTACACGATTCCGCCGTACATCCCGGTGTATTATCTTTTGGATAAAAGTATAAAATAACTTTCTTCCCATTAAAATCATTCAAGGAAATAATTTTCTCATCCTGATTAATCCCTTCGAAGAAAGGTGCTTTATCTCCTACTTTAAGTTTCATCCTTTAAAAATATTTGAAATACAAATATACGTTATATAAACTAATTTAAAAGGCAACAGTTTATGCGAAATCAATAAATGATTACATGATCTTTACGCAAGGCTTCATACATTTTTTGTAATT
>JABMQB010000428.1 GCA_013203525.1 Mariniphaga sp. | reverse complement strand
TTGCTTCCAGTATTGGAAGCAAATCCTTCATTGTGCTGATTTTCTTATCGTAAATAAGAATATATGGATTTTCCAAATCAGCAGCCATTTTTTCAGTATCAGTAACAAAATAAGCTGAAAGATAACCACGGTCGAATTGCATACCTTCAACAACATCAACATAAGTATCGGTACCTTTTGATTCTTCAATGGTTATAACACCTTCCTTGTTTACTTTTTCCATGGCTTCGGCAATTAATTCGCCAATTGTAGAATCATTGTTTGCTGCAATTTTTGCAACTGATTCAATTTTGGCATAGTCGTCACCTACATTTTGAGCTTGCGAAGCAAGGCTTTCTATTACTTTATCAACTGCCAAGTCAATACCACGTTTTAAATCCATTGGGTTTGCTCCTGCAGCAACATTTTTTAATCCTACAGTAACTATCGATTGTGCTAATACTGTAGCAGTTGTTGTACCATCACCTGCATCATCACCAGTTTTTGATGCAACTTCTTTTACCATCTGAGCACCCAGGTTCTCGTATGCATCTGATAATTCAATTTCTTTTGCAACCGTTACACCATCTTTGGATATTTGTGGCGCACCAAATTTCTTTTCAATAACTACATTACGGCCTTTTGGTCCGAGAGTAACTTTTACTGCGTCTGTTAATTTATCGACACCTTTTTTAAGCAAATCTCTTGCTTCAATATCGAATTTAATTTCTTTTGCCATTTTTTATTTTTTTATTGTGATTAACCAATGTATAAAATGTCAGTTTGCGACATTAATAAATAATCTTCACCATCGATAGTAAGCTCGGTACCTGAATATTTTCCGTAGAAAACTTCATCACCGGCTTTTAATTCCATTGGTTCATCTTTTTTATCAGCACCTACTAAAACAACTATACCTCTTTGAGGTTTTTCTTTTGCTGAATCGGGAATAATAATTCCACTTGAAGTTTTTTCTTCTGCTTCTTGTGGTTGAACCAGGATTTTTCCTGCCAGAATTTTACCTTTTAAATCCGCCATTGTGTATTAAATTTTAGTATTAAACATTATTTTCAAAAATCGACATCCTGCATTATCATATATTATGCCAAGCAGTTTATAGGAAATTATTTCAGAATTAAATAGACAAATTTGCATTTGCATTAATTGACAATAACTCTGAAATTGTTTTAAGTTGCTGAAATACAGAATTTTATTTTTTTGTCATTGTTTCTGCCTTTGTGGCATGAATGTAATTGGAAATAAAAAGGGCAGCCATTTTAAAACGACAGCCCCAAGTCTTTTCGTGCTAATTTTTTTACTGGTTGTCTTCCTCTACAGGTGTATTTTGTGTTGTTCCTGCATCTGTAGCAGGAGTTGATAGTGGAAAACTTGGTACAGCTGTTGGGTCCATAGCGCCTTCAATTTGCTCCTGAATCATCGATTGGTCGACACCAGCCTGATTACGTGGAATGAATGCCGAACCAGCTATTGCAAGTACCAATAAAGCCCCAGCTAAGCTCCAAGTAGCTTTTTCCAAAAAATCAGTTGTTTTTCTAACTCCCATAACTTGTCCAGAGCTTTGAAAATTACTGGCTAATCCACCGCCTTTTGAATTTTGTACCAAAACAATTAAAACGAGAAGAATACAAACAATGAAAATTAATATTGTAATTAAAGTATACATGATTGATTGATTAATTATTCTTAAATTTTTTGATTTCTTCAATCCGGCCTGCAAAGTAAACATTTTTTTCCGGAAATTTCAAACTTAATTTTTTGAATGCGTAAATGGCTTTATCATATTTTTTTTGTTGAACAAGAATGTCTGCAAATGTCTCGGTTATAAATTCTTCGTTCTCTGAAACACTGTCCTTCGAAAAATCATTATGGCTAATTTCAATCTCATCATTTGGTTTAATCCGAAGAGAAGGTTGAGAAGTAATGAAATTATTTATTAGATCTTTTTCATCTATAATTTTTTCACTAACCTCATTTTTTTGCGAAAAATATTCGCTGGAAGGTGTCAATTCTATATTTTTTTCAGAGAGGTTCGTTTTTGGGTTGTATTTTTTATTATCCGGATTTAACAAATGATATAACTGATGTCTTTCTGCAACCCGAATTGAAATTCGTTTTAACTCTTTTTGAAAATCAGGATGGTTGATTATTTTCAGATTTTTTAAATAAAGCATCCAAGCGGTCTGAAAACATGGGTGATCTTTTGTGATTTGTTTTAAATCCTTTAAAGATTCTTCATTCAAACTTTGTGTATTATTTAAGTATTTTTCAAGAGTTTCCATATTACCAGTTTGCTATGGTTGTATTAAATATATCCTCAAGAATTTTTTT
>JABMQB010000427.1 GCA_013203525.1 Mariniphaga sp. | reverse complement strand
GTTCGAACTACATCCGTCAATTACTTGTCACTCTAATGTTGCAGCATTCGGCATCGATGGATGCCTCTCTACATTTCTTGGACAAAGCATTATAACGGATAAACTATGCTTTATGGTAATTGGTGACTTATCCTTTTTCTATGATATGAACTCATTAGGTATCCGACACCTAAAAAACAATATCCGCATTCTACTTGTAAATAATAGTTGCGGTGTTGAATTTAGGATGAGTGAACAACTAAACAATGAACTGAAGAACGATATTTTCCCATATATCGCGGCTAAAGGACATTATGATAATGCAAAATCCTGGGCAGAAAGTTGTGGATTCAAATACATTTCAGCCAAAACGAAAGAAGACCTTCTCACCCACCAAAATACTCTTGTTTCTGAATCTGACCGACCTATCTTATTTGAACTATTTGTCGATCCAAACGACGAATTGGAAGCATACAATATGGTAATAAAATCCAATATCATAGAATCGAAATCAAAAGCAGCAGCACGTGCTGTTTTGGGACAAAAGGGAATAAACATACTAAAAAGAATTGTAAAAAAATAGCACACTGAGCCAAAATAAATCGAATCAACTTAAAATTTAATACATTTGATCTAAATAATGAAATCACAAAAAACCTCATAATGCTTAACAATATAAAACCATATTATATTATTTCTGGATTAGAATTAAACGATAACAATAGAGGGACTGCAGCGTTGGGCTATGGAGCTTTTTTCTTCCTACATAAATTTCACGGAACCATTGATCTAACTCCTATTCGAATCTTCATTTATATAAGACCCTGGAAACTTCGATTTAGAAAACCCAAAAAAGAAACCTTAAATGTAGGTAACAAAGCAGTTGTTCTGCGAAACTTTTACATATCGTTTTTTGATTATTGGATATTCAAAAACGCCCCTTTTCTTTCCAAATTAACAAAAACTGCGAGAATATTAAAAAAAGTTAGCTTTGCAGCAGCAATTAACGGAGGAGATGGCTTTTCTGATATATATGGGACAGAAGCATTTGAACATAGGCTATTTATTACTAGACTTGCGCTTAAGAAAAAAATTCCTTTAATTATTCTTCCACAGACCTTAGGACCTTTTAAAGACAACTCAAATTTAGAAACAGCCAAAGCTATTTTAAAGTATGCCTCCAAAATATATGTTAGAGATGACAAATTCATTTCAACTTTAAGTAGTTGGCAAATTCCTTTTGAATTAACAAAGGATTTATCATATTACATGAAGCCTGAAAAGGTTGACATTGAAACTAAACCCGGTGCTATTGGTCTAAACATCAGCGGACTGTGCTATTCAAATGAATTCAAAGACCTTTCTGGACAGTTTGACTTATATCCTTCACTGATATTCCGTATCATAAATTATTTTCAAAAAAAAAATAAACATATATACCTTATTTCTCATTCCTATAATTACGATAATCCTGAAATCTCCAACGATGATCTCCAAGCCACAAGGGATGTCTATAATAAACTTAAAGACAAAACCAATGTACAATTAATAGATAGGAATTTAAATGCACCACAAACAAAATATATAATATCTCGGTGCGACTTTTTCATCGGAACGAGGATGCACGCCTGTTTTGCGGCAATATTTACTAAAACGCCGTTATTTGGATTGGCTTATAGTTATAAATATGAAGGCTCTTTTAGATATATGGGCCTTGAAAACAATTACACATCAATATTAAATATAAAGGAAGATCAAATTGATGATGTAATATCCAAGATTGATGATAAATACGTCGAATATTTAAAAAATAATTAAATTGATTTATTTTAATGTTCACAACAACCCAATAGAATACTACATCAATCGACCTAGGGAATTATTTGAACATGAAACTGTGTAGGACTATAGAATAAATCGAAATGCTGTGCCTACTGTATAATTTTTTTATACTGTTTTCTATGGCGAATAAATTACGCTTCTATTAATTACTTTATCCCCTTAACTAAAACTAGAAAAATACAATTTCATAAACAGAAATAATTGAACAAAATGTCATACAGAAAAGTTCGTGTTATCGCCTTTTACCTTCCACAATACCACCCCATACCAGAAAATAATGAATGGTGGGGTAAGGGATTTACCGAATGGACGAATGTAGCGAAGGCTAAACCATTATTTCGCGGTCATTATCAACCAAAGATACCGAGGGACTTGGGTTTCTATGATTTACGACTGCCAGACATTAAAGAAGAGCAAGCCAAGCTGGCCCGAGAGGCAGGTATTGAAGGATTTGCCTATTGGCACTATTGGTTTGGAAATGGAAAACGGTTATTAGAAAGGCCATTTAATGAAGTACTAAACTCTGGAAAGCCGGATTTTCCTTTCTGCTTAGCTTGGGCGAACCACTCTTGGAGCAACAAAACTTGGAAAAAGGAGTTTAGCAAAAAACAAGGAAAGGTCGTTATACAAGAGCAGTTATATCCAGGAATACAAGACTATACAGATCATTTCTACTCAGTTCTAGATGCATTTAGAGACTCACGCTACATAACAGTTGATGGGAAACCGTTATTCTTTATATTCGACCCAAAGTTTAAGGATATTTCAGTTTTTATTGAGACCTGGAGAGACCTAGCGATAAAGAATGGCTTAAAAGGAATACACTTTGTAGGCCAATACTTTAAGCAAAGGGAAAAAAAGTATAAAAGCTATTCGTCGAAAACCTCAACTACCGACACCACAAATTCGGAGTTAGCTCCTTATTTCTCCAAAGGTCTAGACGCAATAAACTTACACGGCAATATCAAAGCGGAGTTTATAAGAAAAGGCTACTTTCGCAAAATGGTTAATTATGTATTAACTAATTTCACCCCACTGCATGTTTATGATATATATGATCAACAAAAAATAAATGATCGGATTTTTGGGAAAGAAGATTCATTGGATAATGTATATCCGACGATTTTGCCAAATTGGGACCGTACAGCTCGATTTGGGAACCAAGCGGCAATCTATATCAACAGTACCCCAGAAGTTTTCAAGGAACATATTGAAGATGCATTAAGATTAGTAAAACACAAAACATCCCAACATAAAATTATTTTTTTAAAATCGTGGAACGAATGGGGAGAGGGCAATTATGTTGAACCATGTTTAAAATATGGGAAAGGTTATTTAAATGCATTAAGAGACACCTTAAAACAAGAATAACAAGCTACCTAGGCAATAGTCTATGAGAACTACACCGCAAAAAGCAAAAGCAATAAATACTGGCTTATAAATAAAAATATTTATAAGCAAATTAACATTTTAATATTACTCATTCCAAGCGTTCTAAGTAAGGAGTTATCAGGAGAAAACAATGAAATACAAACTATCGATAATCATTCCAGTTTATAACACACAAGATTATGTCGACAAATGCATAATGAGCTGTTTGAACCAAGACCTTGAATCAAACAAATTCGAAATCATCATTATTAACGATGGCTCAACTGACAATTCAGGAAAAATAATTCAAAAATATGCAGAGAAACATTCCAACATTAAATCTATTACCAAGCAAAATGAAGGAGTCTCTTCAGCCCGAAACAAAGGAATTTCGGTAGCTAAAGGGGAATATCTTTTATTTGTTGACTCTGATGACAGTATAGAACAAAATAGTCTAAATGCAATTATTTCTGAAACTGAAAAGCGTAAAAATCAACTTATGATATTAATTTCTCTAATCTATAGAAACAATAAACCTAAGGTTATGTACAATTTCCCACAAGAATTAACAAATAAAACATATACTGGAATCAAGTTATTTCAAAAGGGGTATTTAAGAGGAAGTGTATGCGGGGTTCTTTTTAAGAAACAATTTATTTTAGACAATAAATTAAAGTTTTCAGAGAAAATAAGAAATGGAGAAGACTCCCTATTTATGTCCATGTCATTTCTCTATGCTACATCAATAAGTCATTTAAATATTGATTTTTATAAAGTGACCGTAAGGGAAGGCAGTGCTTCCCGAGTTTGGCACTTCGATAAAGTAAAAGAAATGCTAAATGGTCTTAATGTAATTAATGGTTTTATTGGAAAAAATGCTTTAACCGATGAACAACTTGCAATACTAAATATTAAAGCATACGGAATAATCTCAAATACATTGTACTACTTTTTCTCAATCCACAGTTTAAGTGGATATTCTGAATTAAAGAACAGTATTAAAAAGAGTCATTTATATCCGATAAAACCATTCGGTGCAAAACAATTTAGAAATAAGATTTATCTTCTTAATTTTTCCTTTGATTTGTTCTGTGTACCATTCTTATTTAGAAAATTTTATAGCGATGCTAAAAGGTTGGTTTTAAGATAATTTGAAATATTAAAGCATAAACTGAATTAATGTTCGACTTCTTCACCTATTTCATATACCTTTCTTTATTAACGGTCCTTGTATTTTTAACCGGGTATAAACAAAAGTTAGCAACTGCAGAACTTGTTTTTGACACAAAACAAAAATTAAGGCTTCAACATTTTGCCGCATTGCTTATTATCTCATTTGTTGTTGGTTTTAGATATGAAGTAGGAGTTGACTGGGAAGGTTACAGAATGGATTTTGAAGCCATTAAAAACAGTCCTTACCTTTCATTTAGCTACCAGTATATGGAGCTAGGTTTTTTCTACATCAATAAAATAATTGCTCAAATAGGGTTATCCTATCCATGGATGTTTTTTACCGTAGCGCTCATAACCTGGTATTTCTTTTTTAAAAGTATCCCTAATTTTTTATTGCCCCTTTTTATTTTTTTTCTTTTTGTTGATGAGTATTTTTTCTGGGGCATGAATGGTGTACGCCAATTTGCAGCCATGAGTATTTGGATGCTTGCTACACGATATATAATAACAAAAAATATTAAAAAATACATTTTATTACTTTTACTAGCTAGTCTATTTCATAGATCTGTGCTAATACTTCTTCCATTCTTTTTTATTCCCTATTATAGGTTATATAAAAAATACCTATGGATTGGACTATTTGTATTTTCTTTAATAATTGGCAGTAGTAATACATTTATAGGTTACATTGAATCAATCACTATTTATTTAGACCAAAAGATCGAGATAGTAGGATTATACGTTCGTTATATCGATTCAAATAGACTTGTTATAGATAAAGAAACACAACTTGGATTAGGTTTTCTATTCAAAACAATGTTAAATCTGTTTGTTATACTAATTAGTGGAAATGTTATCAAAAAACACCCTAAAACAACTGTATATTTTATTCTGTTTTTTATGGGTGCTATATTATTTAACCTCTCCTACAATATTCAGTTATTAGGAAGAATTAACAATTATTTTCTAATCATTAGATCCGTAGTATTGGCAATTTCAGCCTGGCATTTTTTGCAAATACCTAAATACCGAATTTTTATTGTGGGGTTCTGTGTAGACAATCCGGTATAATTGAGCACCTCATGCCGGTTTAAAATGAGCACCCGATTCCGGGTCAAAGTGAACACTGTTTGCCGGGGC
>JABMQB010000426.1 GCA_013203525.1 Mariniphaga sp. | reverse complement strand
TCTTCAACATCTTTAACATAGTTCAGGTAGAAATCAAGAAGCTCATTCTTTTTGTCCTGTGTATATTCACTATCAGTACCACCACCGTTTACTATATCATATGACCATGGTGCATTTTCCTGAACTAGATTGTAACCTTCACTGGATGAATAATCAGCTCCAACATTCAGATTAGCTCTCAATTCCGGTAAAAAATGAAACTTGTAATCTATCTGAAGATTTCCAATTCCTCTGTAAACATCCGACATATTTTCTGCTAATCCCTGATCTAAAAGAGCTACAGGGTTCGTTCCCGCACGTGAATTTGGAGTTCCATCAGAATTAGTCCATGTAAAATATCCTCCATATGGACTAGCTTCATCATAAATAGGCTGTGTTGGATCAAAACTTGCAGCAGCTCCCATTGCACCTTGATTGGAAAAATTATTTTGAATATACATTCCTTTAAAGTTGGCATTGATATTAAGCAATCCATCAAAGAAAGATGGATTAACACCAACTGTTCCGGTATATCTGTTCAAACCAGAGTGTAATAAAATACCTTGCTGATCGGTATATCCAATTGATGCCCGGTATGGTTGATCAGCAACTGAACCTGTAATACTCAGGTTATGATCATGGCTGATTGCCTCCCTGAATACCTGTTCCTGCCAGTTTGTATTTGCAGTTCCCAGCTCACTTACAGCTGCTGAACCTGATCCGTATCGGTCGACAATCAAATTACGGAATTCGTCTGCATTAAAAACGTCACTTTCAGCTATTAAACTTAAAGAAACATTACCGTTATATGATATTTTCATTGGGCGTCCCTTAGTACCTTTTTTAGTGGTAATAATAACAACACCGTTTGAAGCCCTTGAACCATAAATTGCAGTTGCAGAAGCATCTTTTAATATAGTAAAAGTTTCAATATCAGCTGGATGGATTGTGCTTAAAGGACTCCTCATCCCCGCAATACCATCGTTATCAACAGGGACACCATCAATAACAAACAAAGGAGTGTTACTAGCAGAAAGTGATGACCCACCTCTAATGCGAATTCTTACACCTTCACCGGGAGCTCCTCCTCCACTTGTAATTTGTACACCAGCAACTTTCCCTGAAATTAAATCCAGGGGAGTGATAATCGCTCCAGCATTAAAGTCGTCAGAACTTATAGCTGTAACAGAACCGGTTGCATCCGCTTTTTTAACTTGCCCGTATCCGATCACAACTACTTCTTCAAGTTGTTCCATATCGACAGCCAGAGCAATATTAATTGTATTTTCACTTCCAATTAAAACTTGCTGGGCTGAATACCCAATAAACGAGAATGAAAGTGTTTGGCCCTGTTCTACATCCAATGTATATTCTCCGTCAAAATTACTGACGGTTCCATTTGTAGTTCCTGTAACTACAACGGTAACACCAGGTAGCGGTTCATTTGTTGAATCGTCAATAACCGTACCTGTAACTGTCTTTTGTTGCGCAAAACTCATAGAATAAATAAGTATTGAAACAAACAACAGTAGCATTTTAAGATTTTTGTAAATAATCCTCATACTTTTAATTTGTTAGTTAGTTCTAAACTAAGATTTTAACATCATTTAAATGTTTTTGATTAATAAATTATTCTTTAGCAATTCCACCTTCCAAATACTAAGTTACCTTATAATTCGGAATTTCCTTAGGCCAATGTATGGATTTCGTATATATTTATATTAACATTATTTAACACGCTTTTAATGCAAACGACTTCGCAAACGTTTGCATTAAAGGTGTTATGAAACAGGTTGGTACTGGTTGGTGGAGTCTTTCAATTAAAATATCTTAACATATTATTTTTTCTGGCAAGGGATTAATTGCGGAAATTACCTATTTTTAAATAATAGTTATAATCCAATATGAAAAGCGGGCAAATTACAATAAAAGATATAGCACGTGAGTTAGGAATTTCCCCCTCAACTGTATCAAGGGCGCTCAAAAATCATCCTGATATTAGTACGGATACCAAAAAAGCTGTAAACGAACTTGCAAAAAGATTAAACTATCAGCCCGATGCTATCGCTTTGAGTTTAAGGCAGAACCGTAGTAATACAATCGGGATTATAATTCCTGAAATTGTTCATTATTTTTTCTCCTCAGTTATTAGCGGAATTGAAGACGTAGCTTACGACTCAGGTTTTACAGTGATAATATGCCAGTCGAATGAACTTTACGACAGAGAACATTCAAATACAAAAGCCCTCCTTTCGCATAGAGTAGATGGAGTTTTAGTATCTATTTCCAAACAAACTTCTGACTATCAACATTTATATGATATAAAAGACCGGGGTATTCCCATTGTTTTTTTTGACAGAATAGTACCCGGTTTTATAGCTGATCAGATTATTATCGATGATTTGGAAGCTTCTTATCGTGCAACCAAACATTTAATTACTGGAGGTCGAAAACGTATTGCTCATTTTGCAGGTCCTCAAAGGCTGCTAATTGGAAAACAACGTAAAGAAGGTTATATTAAAGCTTTAAAGGAAGCTGGATTACCTATTGAGGAGGAATTGATGCAAGAAGCCGATACCTTTGAAAAAGCTCATATTTATGTTGCTAAATTATTAGAATTAGAAAATCCGCCGGATGGAATATTTGCAGTTAACGACCTGACGGCCATCGGTGCAATGCAAACACTTCAGAAACGTGGCATTAAAATACCCAAGGAAATTGCAATTGTTGGTTTCTCAGATGGAAGATTCTCTGGAATTACTGATCCAACACTTACTTCTGTCGACCAGCATGGATATGAAATGGGAACCATAGCCACAGAAATGCTACTGAAAAGAATCTTATCCGATAATAAAGAATACCCATATGAAACTAAAGTATTAAATGCCGAATTGATAATCAGAGGTTCATCTACATAATATTATCCTTTATTCAGAAATATTTATCTATTTGAAAAACAATCTGAAAAAAAAATCAAAAAAAATTTATCTGTTCCGCAAACGTTTGAAACAACATGTTTCACTTCAAAAACTGCCTTTTAATAAGAGAAATTTGTAATTAGAATTTGGTTTTTACATAAAAGGTGCTTTATATTTGTTTAGCAATTCACTTTCCAAAAACTATTTTCCCTTGAAAATTTCAGGCTTTCCTGAGACCGTAATTTAATTTATGGCTATCAATCAATTTTAATAATATGTTATGAGAAAAAAACCTGCCCTCAGTTTTTGGCAAATCTGGAACATGAGTTTTGGATTTATGGGAATACAATTTGGTTTTGCCTTGCAAAATGCAAATGTTTCCAGAATATTTCAAACTTTAGGTGGAGATGTTGACCGGCTTGCAGTTTATTGGTTGGCAGCTCCCGTTACCGGATTGATTATACAACCTATTATTGGTTATTACAGCGATAAAACATGGGGGAGGTTTGGGCGAAGACGGCCATATTTTCTTGTTGGGGCTATTTTAGCTTCTGTTGCTTTATTGTTTATGCCAAATTCGCCTTCGTTATGGATTGCAGTTGGAACCCTCTGGATTATGGATGCCTCTATTAATATTTCGATGGAGCCGTTCAGAGCCTTTGTTGGAGACAACCTGCCTTCGGAACAACGAACCAGAGGATTTGCAATGCAGAGCTTTTTTATCGGGACCGGTGCAATTATTGCATCTTTCCTGCCATACGCCATGACTAATTGGCTAAAAATTTCAAACACTGCACCCGAAGGAATTATACCAGATTCAGTTAAATGGTCATTTTACATTGGAGGTGGAGTATTTTTCCTGGCTGTATTATGGACTGTAATTAAATCAAAAGAGTATTCGCCGGAAGAAATTAAAGAATTTGAGGCTGAAAAAATAATCTCAAATCCGGCAGCAAAATTTAACTACCGCAATGCCACTGAACTTATTTCGATTTTTGTCCGAAATGGTTTTATTTTCCTCATTTCAGGAACAGCATTTTGTTATTTAGTATACTTGATGGATCTTGAAAAAGAGCTTTATATAATCGGAGGCGGACTTGCTGTTTTCGGTTTTGTGATGTTTCTTTCCTGGCTTCTTATAAAAAAAGGTAAAACAAAAAACGGACTTGTCGATATTGTAACCGATATGATAAATATGCCAAAAACAATGAAACAATTGGCGATAGTTCAGTTTTTTTCGTGGTTTGCATTATTTGCTATGTGGATATACACAACCGCCGCAGTTACCAATCATGTTTACGGAACAAGTGACACAACGTCTGAGTTATATAATGAAGGTGCAAATTGGGTAGGAGTCTTATTTGGAATTTACAATGGATTTGCAGCAGTTGTTGCCTTTGGATTACCTGTTCTGGCAAAATTTACTAATCGGAAAAAAACACATTCATTTTCACTGGTAATAGGTGGACTAGGTCTTTTATCATTTTATTTTATTAAAGATCCAAATCTTCTACTGGTTTCAATGGTAGGTGTAGGTATTGCATGGGCAAGCATCCTTTCGATGCCTTATGCAATCCTGACCGGTTCATTACCTGCCGCCAAAATGGGGACATATATGGGAATTTTCAATTTCTTTATTGTGATCCCACAGATATTGGCTGCAAGTATCCTGGGATTTTTTATGCACAGATTTTTTGGTGGAGATGCAATTTGGGCTCTTGTTGCCGGTGGAATATCAATGTTGATTGCTGCATTTACTGTAATATTTGTTGATGATGTTGATAGTCCGAAAAATTAAAGAATAGTTATAGGATGAATACATGCAATTCGTAAAGTAAAAGGAATATAAAATGAAGGATTATATAATTCATCATGAATGGAAAATAATTGAGGAAGGATTGGATCCTGCCGTGAACCGTATTTCTGAAAGTATTTTCAGTATTGGAAATGGGAAAATGGGGCAACGGGCTAATTTTGAGGAGAAATATTCAGGTGATTCCCTTCGTGGATCCTATATTGCTGGCATCTATTATCCTGATAAAACACGGGTTGGTTGGTGGAAAAACGGATATCCCGAATATTTTGCAAAAATTATTAATTCAACCAACTGGATTGGAATTAATATTGAAGTTAACAGACAAGAACTGGATCTGGCAAAAGCAAAAATCAATTCATTCAAACGCGAGTTAGATATGCAGCACGGTGTTTTGTACAGATCCTTCATAGCTGAACTGAAGAATGGAAATCAAATCGAAGTGTTTACTGAAAGATTTGTAAGCATTCATGATTCCGAAATAGGAGCAATCCGTTATTCTGTTAAGGCCCTAAATTTTTCAGGTGAAATAGAATTTACACCCTATCTCGATGGCGATATTTATAATGAAGACTCAAATTATGATGAGAAATTTTGGATTGAGATTTCCAAAGAAGTTAATAATAACGAAGGATACCTTGAATTAGAAACCTTAAAAACCAAATTCAGGGTTTGCACCGGAATGTTTTTTAAGATATTTAAAAACGGAGCAAGGTTACAACAAAAAGCTAACAATAAATCAAAAAAAAAATATATTGAAGGAAATATAAAAATCGTGGTTGATGAAGGTGATGAAGTTATAATTGAAAAATTGGTGTCAATTACTACATCTTTGAATTATCTTGTTAGCCAGGTTGGTGAAAAAGCAAAAGATGCAATTTACAGGGCATCAACACAAGATTACCATAAGCTCTTTGAAAAACATAAAAATCTATGGCTCAAAAAATGGGATACCAACGACATTGTAATTGAAGGAGATAAAGCTGCACAACAGGGAATAAGGTATTGCATTTTTCAGTTAAATCAGACTTACTCAGGAAAAGACGAAAGGCTGAATATCGGACCTAAAGGATTTACAGGAGAAAAATATGGTGGAGTAACATATTGGGATACTGAAGCCTATTGCCTGCCATTTTATTTAAGCTCTTCTCCTGGTGAAGTATCAAAAAACTTGTTGATTTACAGACACCAAGATCTTCAAAAAGCCATTTTAAATGCAGAAACGCTGGGCTTTAACAATCGGGCAGCTTT
>JABMQB010000425.1 GCA_013203525.1 Mariniphaga sp. | reverse complement strand
GACTGCGCAAAAACTATTAACAATATTTATCAAAATCGTTAAATGGGTTCTACGATTTTTTTAAGTCAAAAGTGAAAAAATGAATTTTTAGAACCCACCATAACAAAAAAAACCATGAAAATGAAAACAACAAAAATTATCCTGTTAGCAATGCTAATAAGTTTAGGATTAAACACAATGGCACAAGTTGCAATTAATATTGATGGTAGTGCACCTGATGAATCTGCAATACTTGATTTGAAAAGCACAGACAAAGGATTTTTACCCCCCAGAATGAATGAACTTGAAAGAGATGCAATAAATAGTCCTGTAGCAGGTTTGGTGGTATGGTGTAATAACTGTGGAGCAACTGGAGAATTGCAAGTGTATAATGGCACAGCATGGGTTAATATGATAGGAGGAGCAGCTGCAAGCTTTGTTTGTGGTACATCCGGTGTAACCGACATTGACGGCAACACATACAACACCGTACAAATAGGCACCCAGTGCTGGATGAATGAAAACCTGAAAACAACCACATACAACAACGGTACTCCCATACCTAATGTAACAAGCAACAGCGCCTGGAGTAATCTTACTACCGGTGCTTATGTATGGTATAATAACGATATTACCTGGAAAGACTTGTATGGTGGATTATATAACTGGTACGCAACTGTTGATCCCAATGGCCTTTGTCCGTCTGGTTGGCACGTACCAACAAATGATGAATGGACAGCATTGACCGATTATATTGGAGGCACAGGTTCACCACATGGTAATGAATTAAAATCGTGCAGGCAGGTCAATTCTCCATTGGGCGGAGGTTGCAATACAACAGAGCATCCCCGGTGGAGTGAAAACAATACTCACTATGGTACTGACGATTATGGATTCTCAGGTCTTCCGGGCGGCTTCCGTCTCAACGATGGGGCATTCTATAACATTGGCTACTACGGCGACTGGTGGTCTTCGACGGAGTCCTCGTCCTACAATGCCTGGGGCCGCAACCTGCTTTACAACTACGGCAGCGTGGGCGTGAACTACTACAATAAGCCAAGTGGCTTTTCGGTGCGTTGTCTCAGGGATTAGGACGCTTTTACTATTTTACTATTTTATTATTTGGGGTATGGGGCAAAGCCCCATCGAATTTTTACGAAAGGCGAGTGCAATGCCAAACCTGTTTAAGCATTGCCGAGCCGGGTAAAAATCACGAAGTAATTGACAACTGGCGCGAGTGTATAGCGCAGCGGTCACTCGTGACCCCCAATTGAAGCAGCGGTTTTTTGTGACTAATTTATATTCTTATTTTTGTAGTATGAGCCATAAATAGTATCTCGCGCCAGTTGGTTGTTGATAACCATTGTTTTTACGAAAAGTTATAGTTATCCTTTATTTTATTAGATTTGAGCTGCTAAATAATTACGAAAAATGTTACATTTGTATCTATTAATAATTCTTTGGGTATTGAGATGTGCCAGGCGGTTGGTGACTTGAATGATATTGGCAGCACAGATCCACCAATCCTTAGTTATCAGGGCGGGCAGTGGGTTATCAACCATACCGGTCAGGAATGCTTCCATTTGCTGTACAACACCGACCCTGGAATAAGGTTTTAATTTTGCTTTAAATAATAAAGATTTCAAGATGAGTAATTTATATAACGAGCCGGAATATTCAAAAAATGTAATTGAATTTTTAACAGTAGCAAACGAATACTGTTTGTTTATTGAAAAATCAGAAAATTACTCAAAGATTGATATATTGCAATTCTTGCAGAAAATATCACCTTTGCTTTATCTTAAAGGTTCTTTACTTCCCGTTGTTAATGTGGAAAACACAGATACAAATGAACGTTTTGTTACTGAAGAACAATGGGAAACAATCTTTAATGAACTAAGAAAGAAATTCAATAAAGATGATAATTATTGGTTCATTGATTTCAACAGCCCCGACGAAAATGACCCGGTTAAAGCAAGTCTTGCTGAAAATTTTGCTGACATTTATCAGGATTTAAAAGACTTTGTTATGCTTTATCAAAAAAATATTCGTGCAGCAAAACAAAATGCAGTTTATGATTGTAAATTACTTTTTAAGAGTCATTGGGGATACTGTATTACAAATGCTCAAAAAGCCATCCATCATCTTTTATATAAAGACAAGTCCACATACAATTATCCTGAATTGATGTAAAAATTATGTAACTAATCAGTATTAAATTAACAATAAAAATTTCTTAATAAATTATTATTGAACTGGGAAATCCATCCATACTGGCCCATACGGGCTAACTT
>JABMQB010000424.1 GCA_013203525.1 Mariniphaga sp. | reverse complement strand
GTTATGCATATTTTGGAAGTGAGCCCGAAATTTAAAGAAATAGGTTCTCCAGAATTAGGAGAAGAAATTTATACAACTCCTGCATTTGCTGACGGAAGAATATACATGAGCACCGGTAAATATTTGTACTGTTTTGGAAAATAAAGACTTAATATACTTTATGGAATCTATTCAGTTTTGAAATACTTATAATATTAACTTAAAAATCAAAAATTATGGAAAAAACCTTAAAACGTAAATTAGGCAGGTCGGGCATTGAAGTCAGTGCCATGGGCCTGGGATGCTGGGCCATTGGAGGCCCTATTGCTATTCAGGGTATGCCAATTGGCTGGAGTACAGTTGATGACAATGAATCATTAAATGCTCTTAAACGAGGGATAGATTTAGGTATAAATTTCCTT
This sequence comes from Mariniphaga sp., assembly GCA_013203525.1. GTDB lineage: Bacteria > Bacteroidota > Bacteroidia > Bacteroidales > Prolixibacteraceae > JABMQB01. The sequence goes on along the minus strand of JABMQB010000424.1, from coordinate 4,802 downwards.
GATACGGCTGACGTTTATGGCGGAGGCCATTCAGAAAAGCTGGTAGGCCAGGTAATAAAAGGGAAACGCGACAAAGTTGTTATTGCAACAAAATTTGGAATAACGTTTAATGAAGAACCCAAAGAAATTACTTCATTTGACGGGGATGCAACTCCGGCATATATAAGGAAAGCCGTTGAAGACAGCCTTTCAAGGCTTCAAACCGATTACATAGATTTATACCAGCTGCACCTGAATCAACTCCCCGTTGATAAAGCGGCAGAAACAAAAGATACTTTGGAAGAACTGGTGAAAGAAGGTAAAATAAAATGTTATGGCTGGAGTACCGATTTTTTAGACCGGGCAGCCTTTTTTGAAAAAGGTAAAAACTGTGCTGCAATTCAGCATGTAATGAATGTATTTTCAGGCAATTTGGATATTGTTCAGTTGTGTGAAGAAAAAAACCTGGCAAGTATTAACCGCACCCCTCTTGCTATGGGATTACTGACAGGCAAATTTACGGCTGATACTAAATTTCCGGCTGATGATGTCCGCTCAATTTCTCATATGTTTAAAGATGATGTCAATATTTTCTTTGAGGAGAGTGGCCCAAGTAAGGTTTTGCTTGACAAACTTGAAGCTATCAGGGAGATATTAAAAAGTGGTGGCCGCACACTTGCACAGGGGGCTCTGGCATGGTTATGGGCAAGAAGTGGAAACACCATTCCAATCCCGGGATTTAAAACCGTAAAACAGGTTGAAGAAAATGCAGGGGCATTGCAGTTTGGTCCTTTAACTAAAGGGCAAATGGAGGAAATTGATTCCATTCTCAAACTGGAGGCATAACACTTAATTAAACTCAATACTACTGTCATAGTGAGCTTGTCGAACTATGTTAATGAGTGCTTTAGAACATCTTTCGACAGGCTCAAGATGACTTTCGAAATCAATATTTAACTATGATGTTTAAAGTCAAAAGACAACAATGAAAAAATCAATTCTTTTAATGATAATTACTTCATTAATTTTTGGAGTAATACAGGGGTATTCACAAGAGAAAGCAACCTACAACAAGATTGTAGATAATATTTTTGTTTTTAACCACAACGGCACCAATTATACCATTGTTACCAGCGATGAGGGACTTCTAATTATCGACACAGGATATCCGGGTGCAGCAACCTTTGCCGATTCTACCATAAGGGCAGATTTTAAACTACCGGTTAAGTATGTTGTGAATACGCATTACCACTATGACCATGTCGGGGGCAATCATCTTTTTGCAAAAAATGGGGCACCAATCATAGCGCATAAAAATACCCGTAAACGGATGCTCATAGAATGGAATATGCCAGAATTCCAAGGATTAAAGTACCCTGTTTTCCCGCCTTATGCAGATGAGTACCTACCTGATATTTGTTTTTCCGATTCTTTGAAAATCTATTTTGGAAACGAAACAATTGATCTTATCCATCTTCCGCCCGGCCATTCCGATTGCGATGTTATTGTTTGTTTTAAGATAGAGAATATAGTTGTAACTGGTGATGTTTACCTCGGAATAGGATTCCCTCCCATTGATTTTACTTTTGATGGTTACCTGGCTTCTTTAAGCCTGCTTATTTCAATGTGTGATAAAAATACGGTTGTTATATCCGGGCATGGGCCGGTTACAAATCTCGATGAGTTGATATTATTCAGAGAAACTTTAACCGAAGGGGCCAGCCGGATTAAAAAACTCAAATCAGAAGGGAAAACCATCGATGAAATTGTTGCAGCCGAACCGCTGAAGGGGTTGATGGAAAGGTCGTATGTTCCGGAAGTAGTATTTATTTATTGTATTTTAAATGGCCCGATTAACGAATAACCTACAAAATAGTTCTATAATGAAAAAACCAATTATAATTTTAATAACAGTATTAATCTGTACCGGAATTTTCGCTCAGGAAAATGGGCTACCAGTTATTGATATGCACCTGCATACTTATACTCCTCAGAATTACTGGGGTGGGTCGGATTTTCAAGTTGTTGACACCGTCCTTTCTTCACCGTCTGATCAGGCGGGGCATCTTGAGTCGGTTATTCAACAAAAAAAGAAGTACAATATTGTCCTTACCTATGCAAGCGGGAATTTTGAGGCATTGGATATCATCAACAAAACATATCCCGATCTGTTTCTTCCTTCCGCAGAAATCTGGCCAACTAAAGAGTTGTTGCAGGACAAAGACTTTTTAAGCACCCTTGAACAAAAAATCAAAAACGGCGAAGTACAGGCAATTGGCGAAGTAGCAAATTTTTATACAGGAATTGCACCAAACGACCCGGTTATGGATACATTGTACAGGATTGCAGAAAAATATGACCTGCCCATCGGTCTCCACTTTGCTCCCGGCCCTCCCGGATCGCAGTTTACACAATATCCAAACATGAGGCTTGAATATGCAAATCCATTTTTGTTGCAGGAAGTACTGATTAAATTTCCCAAACTAAGGTTAAATGTCATGCATGCCGGATTACCCATATTTATGGATGAAATGTTCGGTATGATGTTTATGTTTCCAAATCTTTACATTGATATTTCAGCCCAATGCTGGTACGCTTTTTACGGAAAATTACCACTGAATGATTTTCTCAAAAAAGCTTGTTTATATGGATTTGGCGACCGTATTATGTTTGGCTCGGATGAAATGGCCTGGCCCGGAGCAATAGGATTATCGGTTGAATACATCGAAAAAACAGATTTCCTGACCGAAAAACAAAAACGCGATATCCTTTATAATAATGCTGCCCGGTTTTTACGATTGAGCGATGAAGAAATTGAAAGGCATCATGGGAAATAGTTAAGCTACAAAGATTATTTTACAAATTGTATGAAAAAATGAAACCACAAATCTTCTCCCTTAAATTTGGCATCAACACTTGCTATATAATAAAAGGCATGGGTACTATAATGGTTGACGGAGGCCCGCCTAATGCAATTGGCAAATTCAAAAAATACCTTAACAAGTTTGGTATTGATCCAAAAGAAATACAATTAGTGGTTTTAAGCCATGCAGACTTTGACCACATGGGTTCTGCGGGAGCAATTAAAGAATTAACCGGGGCAAAAATAGCAGTTCACGAAAACGACAAAGCAAACCTTGAAGAAGGAAAATTTAACTGGCCGCCAGGTGTAACAACATGGGGCAAAATATCGCATGCTTTATTTGCTCCTTTAATGAAGAATAAAATGAAAATAACGCCTCAAAAAGCTGATATCATATTAAATGTAAACGATTACCCTCTTGAAGAATTTGGGATAGACGGTAAAATTGTGTTTACACCAGGGCATACCTCAGGATCGGTTTCTGTTTTATTAAATAATGGCAATGCATTTGTTGGGTGTATGGCTCATAATATTCGCATGTTTACCCTTCGTCCAAATCTACCAATTTATGCAGAGGATATTGATATTATTAAAGAAAGCTGGAAGGTATTAATCAACCAGGGTGCAAAGAAGATTTATCCCGGTCATGGGAAACCGTTTTCTGTTGAAAGGATTAAAAAGTATTTGTAAATTAAATTCACCTTTAATAAACAAAAAATAATACCTCCGATTATTTAGCTATTGACTTTCAGGAATTTATTTTGTAAATTGTATATGTTAAACCAGAAACTACAACTATGAAAAAGCTAATCCTTCTTATAATTACTATTGTATTTGTTTTTTCATGTTCCACAATTCCCAGAAGCGGTTTTATCGACACAGGCGATGATACCCGCCTCCATTACCGGATTACAGGAACCGGGGCTGATACAATAGTTGTTGCTGACATCGGTTGGGGTTATCCCTACATCGAGGAATTTGGAGACAGCTTAACCTGGATTGTATACGATGTAAGGGATAGGGGGTATTCAGATAACACAGACAATATGGATTTGATCAGCATGGAGCATGAAATTGCTGACATGGAAAAAGTCAGGCAATATTTTAAAATAAATAAAATGAATGTCCTGGGTTGGTCTTACCTTGGAGGGATGGTGGCTTTATATGCAGCAAAATACCCTGATCACGTTAATTCAATCATCCAGGTCGGGCCAATACCTTTTAAAATAGGAGAACATTGGAATAATTTTATCCAGGACCGGATAAGCAGGGCTGATTCAGCACTTGACAACAGGGTAAAACAGTTGCAGGAACAAGGCATTGATAAAAGCGACCCTCAAATATATTGCAAGGAATTCTGGAAAGCAGGCATTGCCCAAATCATTGCCGACCAGAAAAACCTGGACCGGCTGACAGATAATGTACCATGCGATTGTGAAAACGAATGGCCACAGAATCTGAGTATAGGGCAGATCATTGCCAAACTGGGGCAGTGGGACTGGACGGAACAAATAAAAACCATTCAGGCAAAATCGTTGATCATTCACGGAATGGCAGACAACATCCCTCTTGGATCATCTGAGGACTGGGCGCGGTTAGTTCCCGGCTCAAGAATTTATAAAATGAATCATTCCGGGCACATGCCCATGGCTGAAGAGCCGGATATATTTTTTGATGCGGTAAAAAAGTTTATTAAGAATAAAACACTGGGTTTGGAATCTGGTTTTGCTGAAGTAAATGGCACCAAACTTTATTATGAAGTTGCAGGGCAGCGTGAACCTCTTGTGCTGGTGCACGGTAATTTTGGCGACTGCCGCCACTGGGATTTCAATTTTAATGAACTGGCAAAAAAATTCAAAGTAATCCGTTACGATGTTCGCGGATATGGAAAATCAGACAGTTCCCCTAAAGGATTTGAATATGCGGATCATGATGACCTGAAGGCATTAATGGATTTTTT
>JABMQB010000423.1 GCA_013203525.1 Mariniphaga sp. | reverse complement strand
CGAGAGTGGTTTCTGTATCCTCGACCGTAAAAAGCTAAACAAATTACCAAACAACCAGTATTCTGATGATGCGATGCTAAGGGAAGAGCAGGTTAAAAATGATTTACTCAATTGCCGTGTAAATCCTGAATCCGGATTAAGGCCTTCGGTTGAAACATCACTTCATAATTTATTTGATTACAACTTTGTTGTTCATACACATTCAACTTTGGTAAACGGAATAATGTGCAGTAACCAGGCAGCTGAAAAAACATTGGAATTATTTGGTGAAGAAGTTCTTTATATTCCTTATTCTGATCCAGGTTATACTTTGTTTAAAGAAATCATGGATCGGATAAATTCCTTTAAATTAATATTTGGAAAGTGTCCGAAAGTCATACTGATTCAGAATCACGGAATATTTATTGCTGCAAATACGGTTGAAGAAATTGGAAATATTTATTCTGATATTATAAAAAAACTAAGCACTAATTTTTCAAATTTCAGTGAAACAAAAGACTTATCAGTTTCAGATAAGCTGGTTAATGCATTACCGGCAATTCGTGTTTTACTTTCCGATGAAAAATTAAAAGTAGTAACGGCATTTAACACTTCCCGGATAGACTCATTTTTAAAAGATGAACAAAACTTTGAAAAGGTAGCAAAGCCATTTAATCCTGATCAAATGGTTTATTGTCTGTCTGAATATTTATTTATTGAAAATTCATCTGATTCAGAGGAAATTATACAGGAAGCCAAAACAAAAATAGAAGATTTTAAAATCCGAAAAGGAGTATCGCCAAAGGTAATATTTGTAAAAGAAGAAGGAGTAATTGTTGCTGAAGATTCTGCAGTTTCGGTTTGTTACATAAAAGATATGGTAAATGATTTTTGCCAGATTTGCCAGCTAACCGAAAACTTTGGTGGTGGGCATCCACTAACCTACCAACAGGTTGAATTTATTGAAAACTGGGAAGTTGAAAATTACCGAAAAAAAATATCATTGGGAGATAAACCACATGGCAAGATTGAAAACAAAACTATAATTGTAACTGGTGCAGCTCAAGGTTTTGGTGCCGGTATTGCTGAATTAATGTTTAAAGAAGGTGCCAATGTAATAGTTGCCGATCTTAACGAAGAAAAGGGACAAAAGTTTGTTAATGAATTAAACAGCAAAAAATCAAAAAATAGAGCACAGTTTACTAATGTGGATGTTACTAAAGCAAAGTCTGTTAAAAATCTAATACGAGAAACCGTTTTAAGTTTTGGAGGATTGGATGTAATGATTTCCAATGCAGGAATACTTCATGCCGGAAGCCTTGACGAAATAGATCAGGAGACTTTTGAATTGATGACCAAAGTTAATTACACCGGATATTTCCTTTGTGCAAAATATGCCCAACCTGTTATGAAATTACAACATAGATTCAAACCGGGACTTTTTATGGACATCATTCAAATCAATTCGAAGTCGGGATTAAAAGGGAGCAATAAAAACTTTGCCTATGCAGGTGGAAAATTTGGAGGAATTGGATTAACTCAGTCGTTTGCACTTGAACTGATGCCACACAATATTAAAGTGAACTCCATTTGCCCTGGCAACTTTTTTGATGGCCCATTATGGAGCGATCCGGAAACAGGATTATTTACTCAGTACCTAAAGGCTGGAAAAGTGCCGGGAGCAAAAACCATTGCCAATGTAAAAGCGTTTTATGAAGCACAGGTTCCGGCAGGAAGAGGATGTACGCCTGAAGATGTAGCAAAAGCTATTTTTTACGTTATCAATCAGGAATACGAAACGGGGCAGGCAGTTCCGGTTACCGGTGGGCAAAATATGTTAAATTAGTAGTGAGTTATGAGTAGTTAGTAGTGAGATTAGTTGTGTTTTACGCAAAAATTCTTTTGAAAATCTTTATACTAATTACTCACTACTCATTACTCAAATACTAAATCATGATTACAAAAGCAGTTCGATTATACGGAAAAAATGATTTAAGGCTCGAAGAGTTTGAACTACCGGCAATAAATGAAGATGAGATATTGGCCAAGGTTGTATCTGACAGCATATGCATGTCATCGTACAAAGCTGCAACATTGGGAACCGAACATAAACGGGTGCCAGATAATGCTGTAGAAAATCCGCCAATAATCGGTCATGAGTTTGCAGGTAAAATTATTGAAGTTGGAGCTAAATGGCAACATAAATTTAAACCCGGACAGAAATATTCAATCCAACCGGCAATTTATTATGAAGATGGACCGGTAGGGGTTTTAAGTGCTCCTGGTTATTCATATCCATATATTGGAGGTGATGCCACCTACGTAATTATTCCGAAAGATGTACTGGATCAAGATTGTTTGTTGGTATATAATGGTCCGGGTTATTATCCTGCATCTTTGGCTGAACCATTGTCGTGTGTGATAGGAGCCATGCATGCCAACTACCACACCAAACCGGGTTCATATATCCATCAAATGGAAATAAAGGATGGTGGAAAAATGGCAATCCTTGCAGGAGTTGGTCCCATGGGACTGGCCGCCATTAATTATGTGATTCACCGAAACCACCGGAATCCTTCGTTACTGGTTGTTACCGATATTTCACAGGAACGTCTTGACAGGGCTGCAAGCATATTTCCACCAAGATTGGCAAAAGATAAGGGCATAAAACTGGTATATTTAAACACAAGCAAAGTTCCCAATCCGGTATCAGCGTTAAAAATACTTGCCGACGATGAAGGCTATGACGATGTTTTTGTTTTTGCACCGGTTGCTTCAGTTATTGAACAGGGAGATTCCATCCTTGCAAACGATGGCTGCCTTAACTTTTTTGCAGGGCCTTCAAATTCTGAGTTTTCAGCCAAAATGAATTTCTACAATGTTCATTATGCTTCTACTCATATTGTTGGAACTTCCGGCGGTAATAACGATGATATGGTTGAAGCACTTGATTGCATGGCACATGGATTAGATCCGGCAGGGCTGGTAACACATATTGGTGGTTTAAATGCTGTAATTGATACAACCTTAAACCTTCCAAATATCCCGGGAGGTAAAAAACTTATTTATAACCACATTGATTTGCCTTTAACTGCTATCGATAATTTTGAAAAACTTGGTAAAAAAAACCCGATGTTTTTTGAACTGGCAAAATTAGTAGCCCGGACAAAAGGACTTTGGAATGTAGATGCTGAGGAGTATTTATTGGAGAATGCGGAAAAGATTTAATAAGATTAATAAATCAAGAATAATTAATTTAAAGCAATCCAATAATGGTAAAGAGTAATTGGCTCTTTTGATTTTCTTGAATGAATCGATTTAAATTCAGATAATTTATTCTCCGCTATTAACTTATCCTCCTCTTGCCATACTATATCTGTCTTCTTATTCATTAATTCTTCAATCCATTTATTAATCCTATTTAGCCAATACTCATGATTTTCATCTTGAATATAGCCAATCATGGCTCCTTGATTTAGATGTTTTCCAAAGTCTTCATGTTCTCTTCTAATTCTCTCAATACCACCTGTTTCCCCAGAGACATAATCATAATGTGATTTTGAAAGTCTTTTTGCTTCTATCATAAAAATAGATGGAGCACCTAATTTGAAAGGATTTACATAAATAGTAAAATCAACACCTTTCTTTTCGTTGAACTGAAAGTACAATTTTTGAGACCTTGCTTTATCATTAAAGAACCAAGTTAATTTCTTTGAAATATCATCTTCTTTGTGAATTGGAAAGTTTGATTCTCTGAAACTGGATTCAAATTCAGGAAGAGAGTTTTTTATAAAAACTAAAATTCTCTGAACGGTATGATTTTCAGTTAATGAAAATTCCGTTACTGCAATAGATTGGTTATGTGTTTGGTTACTTATCATTTAATAGCCACTGTTTACAAGATCAATCATCACATCGCTGGCATCTCTCAAAGCAACAGACTTTAACCAATACCTTAAAGTTTTTGGTTTTACTAGAAAGATAATATCTGTTTGATACAATCTTAATATCCTACGATAATGAATCGATTCCTGCAGGTTTTCCATTAACACAGATAAATCGCCATCTTCGATTTTTACATATATTTCAGATGAAATTTCTTTATTACCATAGGCAAAAGGGAAACATATATAAGAAAGGGAATGTATTGGAGTTAAAGGCTTAAACCTTCGTTCGCCTTTTTGGTATATTGGATTTAAGCTTTCACAAAATACTTTTCCAAACTCATCTAGCT
>JABMQB010000422.1 GCA_013203525.1 Mariniphaga sp. | reverse complement strand
GTCGTAACCTTGGGTCATAATCAGCAAATGGACATCATTACATTGCTTTGTGTACTTGGCAATGGTTCCGCCACAACCATAAACTTCATCGTCAGGGTGAGGTGCTATTACTAAAATTCTCATAATATCATGTCCATATTAAAAAATATCTGAGTCAATCATACTAACGTGCCAAGATTCTAAACACTTTTTCATTGCCTCCCCTTCCATCAGATTAAATATATTCCCTCCAAAAGGTATAATTGTAGAAGACATAGTAAAGCCATATTTTTCAAACATAAATCTAAAGGAATGTGTATCATAGATCCAACACGTCACTGATTTCACATTATTAAGTTGAGAATATGCAAGTGCAGCTCGAAGTAAGATTTCAATATGGCCACTGTCATAACCAAAAATTTCCATAATATGCCCAGTCACTTGTTTATCATTTTTATAAAGCTTATAAATCAAATACCCTAATAATCTTGATTTATCTCTTATTTCCATAAGCTTGTAAAAACCATTATTCAATTTTGGACAATCAGCAATCCTCCAGCAGAGCATATCCTTTGATCTTTCCTGAATTATTTCAAAACGCTTTTTTAGGACGTTCCAAAATACATCATAAGCATCGTCAAAATCGGGCTCCTTGATATTAACTTCATTGGGCAATTTAATATTCTGGATATCGTCCGTACTAAAAACCTTTAAAGTATCAGACCGACACCACCCTAATTTGCCGAAAAAACCTCTAGCCGAAATATTCCTAAAAGGGAATGCATAAACAGCAAAAATACCATTCTCCTCGGCGATTTTGTGGGTTAATTCTGCAAGCTTTAAAAATATTCCTCTTTTTCGATATTCTGGATGTACCATCAAAGTAATGGCTTGTGCAGCTTTTCTATTTTCACCCTTTATTGAGAAAGGCATCGGAGTGATTGCATAATGTCCAATCAATTTGTCATCATCAAACATAAGTTTTACAATGGGTTTACAAAGCCCATTTAGGTACCTCCATTTCCAAGCTTCTGAAGATAGTTTAAAACCAAAAGCAATTTTATAAAGATTGAGAATGATTTCCTCATCATCCTGTGTAAAGTCTCGTATTTGATATTCTACCATATTCATTCTCAATATTTACTTTATACCTATAAATTTTGAAGAGGTCCCCCCCCGTTCTTCAAAAACTCCACGCCTACTTAAAATAGTCCAAAATGCAAGCAAAATAATTCTAAGATCTAAATATAGGGACCAATTATTCACATAATAAAGATCAAGTTTAAAACGAACTTCCCATGAATTCAAGTTTCTTCCTTTCACTGCCGCAAGTCCTATAATACCTGACTTCACCTTATACCTTCCGCGTTGTTCTTCATTGTATAATGGAAGATACTCAGGTAATAATGGACGCGGTCCTACTACACTCATGTCTCCCTTAAGTACATTATAGAACTGGGGGAGTTCATCCAAGCTTAAGGTTCTAATATAGTAACCCACTCTGGTTAACCTTTGATCATCAGACAAAAGATTACCTTCTTTATCTATGCCATTATTCATAGTGCGGAACTTGTAAAGTGTGAATATACTTTCTTTATATCCATTGCGATTCTGCCTGAATATCACTGGCGGTCCCATTGTAATTCTGATTAAAATAGCAATGGCAAAATAAATAGGAGAAAAAACAATTAGTACGGCTCCTGCAAACACAAGGTCAAATACTCTCTTTATTACCAGTTGCATTCATTGATTCCTTTTCTTAAAATATAGCGGTTGATAAAATATTGGGTGGGCCAAATAATTTTCTGCTGTAGTTCACTTTGATAGTACTAATGACGTTTTCCCTATGGTAAACAATCCAAATAATAATAACAATATTACTCATATTAGGAATAATATTAGAAAACTCCAAAATGAGAAGTCTATATAATATGTACATTTCGCTTAATCGTGGTCATTTGTAAATAATCTACAAACCTATCGCTAAGTACATCGCGATCAAATTCTCTTATGGCAAGTTGTCGACTGTTTTCTCCCATCGCTGTTCTTAGATTCACATCGTCTGCTAATTTTATCAGGCCCTCTGCAAAAGCTTCTGGGTTATCCGGTGGAACTACAATGCCACATTGATTATTTTCTATTATTTCCGCTAGCCACCCAGGATAATTGTTGATTACTGGTAGGCCTAACGATATATAGTCGAAAAATTTATTTGGCGAAGTACCAAAATAAAATGCAGGGATATTATCCAAAATCATTAATCCTATATCCACATTATTATTCAAATAGCGAAACATATCATATTTAGACATAGGTTCTAAGAATTGGCAGTTTGATAATCTTTCATTTTTTACTCGTTGCTCTAATTTTGGTTTCAACATTCCATCGCCAATAAATTGAATTGATATATCCTGACGATATTTTTCCAGTAAAATTTTGGCAGTATCCAAAACAATATCCAAACCATTGGCAATACCATGAGCGCCGGTAAAGGCAGCGACAATTTTCGTATTATTCTTTTTTGTTGTGAAATTTTCAACAAGATTCAGATCACATCCATTAGGAATCATGATTACCATTTTCTTCGACACTTTTCTTGTAATACCACTAACAATCCCCGGTGAAAGGCCAATACAAGCTGTCGAAAAAATATATGTTATTGTTTCCAGCAAATCAATCAGTTTAAATATAATTGGGTTATTAATAACGCCCATCGCTTTAGGCCCATCCGGCCATAAATCTCGAACTTCGAAAATAAATGGCTTGTTTCTGAATATTTTTGCAAATATTCCTGGAAGGCCAGCGGTTAAAGGGGTTGAAGAAGCGAAAATAATATCATAATTCTCTTGGAGTGCAATAATAATTCCTTTTAGAGAGTACTTTAAAAAAATGAGTGTCCGTTTTAAAACACTATCGGTATTTGAATATTTAAGTTCAAACTCAATAACATTAATTCCGTCCACGTTACCAGTGCGGCGGCCTTTACGAAAATTATCCTTTAGACCGCTGTCTGCAATCCAATAACTTCCACAAACCATAGTGACTGAATGTCCCCGTTTGATTAGCCTGCGAGCAAATTCATATGAACGTGTTCCTGTTGCACCACTTGGTGTTGAAAAATGTTGATGATAGTAGAGGATTTTCATGAAGTATTTAGTTCCTATGTTCCTACAAATCCGTTTTAAAGATTTAACAATACTCTATGTGGATTCATTAGTTTTTTTTGCTAGGAATATTATATGTCCAGCTAGTTTTAATGGAAGTTTATCAAAGGATAATACAAACTTTTTATATTCGTCAGATTTTTTACCGTACTTGATAAATATGAAAGCCCAACCAAGTATTTTTCTTAAAAGCATAAATGGAGGGATTATACATGCCACCAAAATAGATTCTAGTGTCGATGGTCCGGGCATTATCAGATTATGAACTAATGTTCTAAACACACTTGTACCAGGTATAATCGAAATGACTGTAAAACCGGAATCCTCAAGCAATTGTTTTATTCCCCAATGACTGAATTGGTAATAAGTATTATCAAAAGGTTCTAAGAAGGAAACACACCCTATTAAATATGACTCATTTTTTAATACTCTATTTATTTCCTGCATTGCCTTCCAGGGGTGATGAAGATATCTTAAGACTTTATTTATTAAAACTAAATCAAAAGTTTTATCTTCAAATGGCAAATCGTGTGCATCTGCAAATAGTACTTTTTCTGACGGATTAACATCTATACCTACCCAATTATATCCTCTTTGCTTAATAATTCCCTCCCAACTACCATTACCGGCGCCAATATCAATGCAATAACCATCATCGGATAACTTTTCTAAATTATCTATTAAATGTATTAATAATTCATCATCCCAGGATAGTCTTATATGGCTGTGGTCAAACCCAAATGGATATTCAATAGAATTTTTATCAGTCATTCAAATCCAGGGTGGATAGTATAGTGTTACCATGTTAAATCGATATTTGAATTATTGAATCGCATGTTGATATATATTTAACATTAGCTTTGAGCAATATGTCCATTCATAATGCTCCTTAACGAACTTGCGACCAGCTTTTCCCATCTGATTTCTAAGATTACGATCTTTTACCAAACTTACAAGAGCATCGGCACAAGCTTCTACATCTTCACTCCCAACAATAAAACCTGTTATCTTATCTTGAACCACTTCCGGCAAACCTCCAATATTAGATACAACAACAGGAAGTTGGCAAGCAGAAGCCTCTAAAATCGCGACGCCGAAACTTTCGGAGCGGCTCATTGCAACATAAATATCCATAAGATTAAGATAATCCTCGGTTGGGAACTTTGCATCTATAGGAAGCCAAACTGTTTTATCACGATTTTCGCGTCCCGGAAGCTTTATTGCAAATTCAACCAATGCGTTACTTCCATATTTCGTTTTTACATTTTTTTCGTATTGGGCAGGTGTAAGCAATTGATCCAAAATGTTTTCCAATTGATATTCGCCCAGGACACCTTTTGTTTTTACG
>JABMQB010000421.1 GCA_013203525.1 Mariniphaga sp. | reverse complement strand
GTGGTGGCACGACTTTTTTGGTACATACAAACCTTGAAGGTTTAAATTTTTATGAATTGCTTACAAAATAAAAGCGTACCCAATTTTCATAAAAAATGAACGGTCGGTTTGGGTAAGTTTTGTTTCGTTATCACCAAAATAATTATCGGAATAGCCCAGGAAGAATACTGTTTGCGGATTTACTTTATATGAAAGAACAACCTGCGACATCAGGCTCTTTGATTCCGGGCTTCGTGGATTTTCGTACAGTGCAACATTATATTTGTAGTTTCTGTATTGTAGGATTGAACGTAGAAATAGTTTTTTAGTAAACTGGTATTTTATAGTTGCATTCGAAATATTAATCTTATACAAATTTTCATTTTCGATATTTAATTGGTCGTAATTATGGCTGTAATTTACTGATAAACGTTTCCCGATTTTTATTTGTGTAAATGGCCTGAATCCAAAACGGTTCCCCAGCCGGGTATTTGAATAATCAATCCGATCGCCCAGGTTTAAATTTATGCCACATCGGATATTTCCATTTGGATTTAAACTGTAGTGAAAGAACCATCCGTTTTGATTAAAGTATTCGCCATTAAACAATTCGCGTTCATAACCATAGCTGATAACCGCTTCCGATTGCAATACTCCAACATATATAAATTCGGTTTCAAATCCTCTTCTGAGTAATTCATTTTGCTGGTTTTGGGTATAGTTGTAATTTCCGGTAAGGATAAAATTACTCCACCAGTTATCAGTCTTTTCCGAAATCCATATATAGTTTGCTCCACCAACATATTCCTTATATCCAACCATTGGTACAAATCCCTGGTCGGAACGGTAATTGTCGCCATAGTTTTCGTAGGAGAAAAAATAATCGAAATGTTTCGAATTGTGGGAATAAACAAAATCGATTGCCTTATCGGTGAATTTATCTTCAGGTTGGTTAAAATCGGTTACTACTTCATCGGGGTATTGTGTTGAAGAACCGGCAACCATTAGTGAAATACGGTCTTTATCAGTAATCCTTAAATTTCCATCAATTCCATAAACACGGTTAAAATAGTTGTCGCCTTCACGCCCTGTGTAAAGTAAGCCAAGTGTATATTTATTTCCAAAATCTTTTTTATAACGAAGTACAGTATTAAACGACTTTTGTTCAAGTGTATAACTACTTGATCCTTCGTTTCCCGGAAAAATCAGATTTGTAATCTCATCTTTTACCACATATGCCCCAATTGTATGCGATTTTTCTTTGCCGGTAACTTTTGCACCCCATTCAGGTTGTCGCATCGACCGGGTATAAATGGCATTTAATTGAGTGTCAAAAAAATCGGATCCTTCAGTAAAGAATGGTCGTTTTTCAGGAAAGAAAAGGGCAAACGGTTCATTAACATCATTTAAAGCAGCATCGGCTTCAACCTGCGAGAAATCGGGATTAAGCGTTGTACTTAAAACAATATTGTTTGTAATTCCCCATTTGCCGGTAAATCCGGGCTCCAGTTTTTTATGGTCCCATGTAAAATCTCCCGTTGTTCCATTTTCTCTCGATTGTTTTGTTATTACCGAAAGGGTAGGGACCAATTCGATATTTTTACCCGGTTTGGCACCTTGAAAGCCTTCAAGTTTAATCGATTGGCATAAATAACAATTATTGTTTCTATCGCGTGGGAAAGTGCCAATATGATGCCTTACATTTCTTGGATAGCTGCGCACAGCATCAAATCCCCAGGTTTGTACATCACCCGAACGTTGAAAACGTAAGGCCTGAAAAGGAATGGACATTTCAACTTCAAATCCTTCTTTGGTTATTTGCCCGTTCGAATCCCAGATAGCATCCCAAGAGGGATCAAAATTATTGGTTGATTCTATTGCATCATTCTGAATTCCGTAAGGATTGCAAATAAAATCAAAAGACCTGCGCTCATCGTTGTAGGTGTCTAAAATAACACCTACCCAGTCATCGGAAAACGCATTGTCGCGATCGTCAAAATGTGCCCTTATTTTTTCAGGTTCAGGATCATAGGCTTTAAAACCAATATATAAATGGTTTTCGGTATGGATGAGGTATACTTCTGTTTTAACGGGCGATGGAATATTGTCGCCCGGATTAACCTCGTATGGTAATTCAATAACCAGGGCTTGTTTCCAGAATTGTTCTTTTAACAGGCCATCGGTTTTAATTTTTTCAGCAGTGGATGGAACCTGATAATTTTTATTGGTCGTTGAATCCTGAGATGGCATTACAATATTAATTGCATTGACATGGCTAAAAATTAGCAAAAAAAGTAACAGACAAATAATTGTTTTCATGGAGTAGCTGGTTTAATTGTTTCCATTATAAAAGACCTGAGAATCGTGTTTTCGTTACAAGAAAAATGAACTAAAATCAATAAAAATTCTTTTATCAGGGATTTTACTTAATAAGGATAACGATAATAACCTTTTGTGAAGTATTAGAAATAATCGTTTATTGTTAATTATTATAATTTTGCATTACATATACTTGATGGAAAAAAGTAAATCAAAATATAATTTAGTAACCATTCTAGGCCCCACAGCATCGGGAAAAACTGCCGTAGCTGCTGAGTTAGCTGCTAAAATTGGAGGTGAAGTAATATCAGCCGATTCAAGGCAGGTATACCGTGGTATGGATTTGGGAACTGGAAAAGACTATGAAGATTATATTGTTAATGAGATAAAGGTTCCATATCATCTGGTCGATATAGTAGATGCAGGGTATCAATACAATGTTTTTGAATTTCAGCGTGATTTTCTCGAAGTTTTTAAAAATATCCGGAAACGGGAAGTTTTTCCGGTATTATGTGGAGGTAGTGGATTGTATATTGAAGCAGTTTTAAAAAACTATAAACTTATTCAGGTTCCTTTAAATAAAGAATTACGCGATAATCTTACTGGTAAGTCTTTAGTTGAGTTAATATCAATATTGAAAAAGTATAAAACCAACCTTCATAACATTTCTGATACTGTAAATGAGAAGAGAATTTTGCGTGCTATTGAGATTGAGGAATATTATCAAAATAATCTACAAATTGATATACAAATGCCCGATATTAATAGCTTGATTATTGGAGTAAAATTTGATCGCTTATCGAGAAGGAAAAGGATTACTACCAGGCTTAAACAAAGGTTCGATGAAGGAATGGTTTTGGAAGTACAAAAACTGCTGGATTCGGGTATAACTCCCAAAGCAATTATCTATTATGGTTTAGAATATAAGTTTATAACACTTCATCTTGTGGGTGATTTGTCGTTTGACCAAATGTTTGAAAAACTCAATATTGCAATCCATCAGTTTGCCAAACGTCAAATGACTTGGTTTCGGAAAATGGAAAAGCAAGGAACAAAAATTCATTGGTTGGATGGGTACATGCCTATGGAACAGAAGATTGATCGAATTATTTCGTTATTGTAACTTTATTTTCATAATTACTATTTCATAAATCTTTTATAAAAATCCATTTTAATAATCTAAGTCCCATTTTGGGATAAATTCCCTTTTTGAAATCTATCTGTAATACTTTGGGTAATCTTACGAGCTTCTTGTGAAGAGCCTGAATTTGTGATAGTTGGAATAATTTTATAAAATATTATTGCCAATTTCAAAATGGTATGGCAGGATGTTAGTAGTGTAAAATACAGATTCTTTGAAGTTATTTATTTATTGAGGGTTACCTTTTCGGGTTTTTAGGAATATATATAAGCAAACAAACCCGTTTTAAACTCAAAATACAAGACCATGAGACTAGTAATTACAATTGCTGTCCTTTCATTATTCGTTGCCTGCAACACTTTGGAATTTGAGGTTCCAAATGAAGATTCGGTAATGACTGCTTACATCGGAGACGATTTCTGGGCAGCTGATTCATTAGCAGAAGCATATTATTTTGAAAATACTCTTTATATCTCCGCAAAAGGAGGGAATGAAGATTTAATCATTAAAATAGAAAATCCATTAATTGGAGATAATTCCAATATTGAATTTATATATAATGGAAAAACAACCAATAATTTGAAAAGCGCTTCATCAACAGATATTCAGGTTTACCTAAATGTATTGGATACAGTTAATGCACAACCCAGTATAGTAAATGGTACTTTTTCAGGTCAAATTACACTTTCTGATGGAGATTTTATAAATATTAAGGAGGGTAAAATTAACAATGTCGTAACCGAAACCCTTTTTTGTGAAAATAACATTCGATCATATTCCACAACAAATACCGATATTGGAGGCAAATGGGAATTGGTAAAAATTGTGAATAAAAGAAATGGTACAATTCAAAACCCAACTTGTAAAAGCAAAGTGTTCCTGAATTTTTATAATGAAGATTATTTGATTGAAAAAATTGACCAGTGTGATTGTAATTTTGAAATTGAAGGACCACAAAACTCATTATGGGGAAATTTTGAAATTTTGGAAGAAGCTAACATAGATTTTTATAATCAGGAAAAAACTACGGATGAGACCACTGGTTATAATGGATACCTTGAAGAATTGGTTTTTGATTGTATTACTAACAGTAATGCTTATTTTATCAGTAATACATTAATGCATCTTGAATCGCCTGATTTTATTAGTGTTTTTTATAGAAAAAATTAGCGTTTTCCCCATCCAAGCCTGGCTTTAATTAGTTCCTCATCATCTGATTGACGTATTACACTACATAAATGAGTATTTTCATTTAAAACTTCTTTTTTAACAGCTAATTTATCATTTGACATACCTTCTTTCAGGAAATTCACTTCAAGTTCAATTAATTCATTTTTTTCATGGAAAGGAAAATCATATGAATCAATAATACGCTCAAGATACCTTCCGGTATTAAAATGTTGGTTTATATCGATCTCGTTAAATAAGACCGGAGTATAATAAAGTAATGATTCAGATTTAGGTGATTTTACTTTTTTAGCATTTAATCCAAAAACACTTTCTTCATAAACCGGAAAATTTTTGTTGTCATTTAATCTGACTATTCGTTTTGATTTTAAATTGAGGACAAGCCAGCTACTTGTTCCTTCAATAATTGTATTTCCATTTCCGTCGATGAATTTGTAATCGCGGTATGCAAAAAATCCATCTGTTCCTCTCGACCAGGTTTCTAGCGTAAAATCTTCACCCCAATCAGGGCGGCGTGAGATTTTTACCAACAATCTTGAAAGTACCCAAAATTGTTGTTCTTTTTTTAAATTATCGTATCCAAATCCTAATATATCTGCATGCTCCCAGGCAATATTCTGCATCTGATAAAACATAAAAGAGGTTGATAATTTTCCAAAACGGTTAATATAAAACGAACGGGTTGAAAGTTTTTTACTATGTTTCATTCAAATCAATTATAAACTTTTGTACAAATTTATTGTTCAGTTTTGAAAAACAACAACGATTAACCATTTTTGCATACAATTAACAGAAAACCATGGAAGAAATTATAATAAAAACGCCGGAACAAATCGAAGGAATCAGGCAAAGTAGTAAATTAGCTGCAAAAACCCTTGCTTATATTGCTGATTTTGTGGAACCCGGTGTATCTACTGATTTTTTAGATCAGAAAATAGAAAATTTTATTATTGAACATGGAGCTGTTCCTGCCACAAAAGGATATAGTGGATACCCAAAATCAAGTTGTATTTCTCCCAATGAAGTTGTATGTCATGGAATTCCTTCTTCTGATATTATTTTGAATGAAGGGGATATAGCAAATATTGACATTACTACTATACTGAATGGTTATTATGGTGATACCTCAAAAATGTTTGCAATTGGTGAAATAAGTTCTCAGGCTAAGGAATTGGTTGAAATTACCAAACATTGCCTCGATTTGGGAATTGAACAGGTTAAACCAGGTAATAATTTTGGTAACATCGGGTTTGCAATTAATCGGTACGCTAAGGCAAAAGGTTTCTCAGTTGTTTATGAATTTTGCGGGCATGGAGTTGGGCTTCAATTTCATGAAGCACCGCAGGTTGACCATACAGCCAGGAGAAACAGCGGTGAAATAATGAAACCCGGAATGATTTTTACCATTGAACCAATGATTAACCAGGGAAGGCCTTCTACAGTGGTTGATAGAGAAGATGGCTGGACAGCAAGAACTATTGATAAAAAACTTTCTGCCCAGTTTGAACATACAATTCTAGTAATAAACGATGGGAACGAGGTTTTAACCGAAATTGAAGAATAAAAAAAGCCCGGAAATTATCCGGGCCCAAAATATACTTTTAAGAAGGTTTTATTATTTCTAATTTTTATTTTATCATCCAGGCTTCCAGTTTTAGTTCTGGTTCTGATAATTCACTAAATAATATTTCTGTGTTTTCCTGATCTTGTTGTTTCATCATCCAACTTTCAATTTCCAATGAGTTTTCCTGTGCTTCTTCATAAAATATTGAAGCATCGCTGAATGAAGCATCAATCATCCAATTTTCAATCTCCAGGTTTTCTTCATTAACTTCTTCAACGTATTCATCGAACCATGCTTTTGAAGTTGCATCTAATTCAACAACTACTCCGTTATTATACATTGATGCGTAAACCATTACTTCAGCTATTTCACCAAAGCTATTATTTGTAATTAAATCTCTCCAGAAATCCTGTGCGCTAACTGTTAAACTAATTAATATGAAACTGGCTATTACTGCTGCTGATCTTAAAGTTGTTTTCTGAATATTGTTTGTCGTTTTCATGGCTTTGACCTCCTTATTTATTTTGTTTTTTGTTTGTTTATTTTTGTTGCATTCATTATTAAGACGCTACAAATTTAAATACGTTACAATTATTATAGAACTTTTTTTAGGAAATATCTATTTATTGCATGGTAGTATGTTATACAGATTAATAAATACTTGTCATAAATGCTTAAAAATAAAATATTTAATAAATACGAAATTGCTAGGATTATTAATGTTTATTATTGATTTTTTTTTGAATCTTTAGTTATTTTTGTTTTGTTGCCTTATTTAATTGTTTATATGGGCTTAATAAGTATGAATTGGTGACTTTTTTCATATAATGTATAAATGCATTAATTGTAAAATAATTAATGAAATTATTTATTAAAATGTCAAAAAAATAATAACAGGAATATTATATATTTGCAGGTCTGAAAAAGATGATATGTCGTTAAAAATAGAAGAAAAAGATCTTGAGAAATTTATACTTGTGGGTGAGCGTGTTTTGATAAAACCAAAATCGCCAACAAGTAAAACTAAAACTGGTTTATATTTACCCCCAACAGTTCAGGAGAATGAAAAAGTGCATAGTGGTTATGTTGTTAGAGTTGGGCCTGGTTATCCAATACCTGCTATGACTGATGATGAGGAGCCATGGAAAGAAACAAAGGAAAATGTGAAATATGTTCCACTACAAGCAAAGGTAGGCGACCAGGCTGTTTATCTGAATAAAAGCGGCTATGAAATAGAATTTAATAATGAAAAATACATTATCCTGCCACATTCAGCAATCCTGTTATTTATTCGGGACGATAAACTATTTGATTAATACTCTGAACAGATATTTTATTTGAATAACTAATCAATCTTAATTACTTACAATCGAGGCATGCATTATAAATGCCTTCAAACAATTCTTTTACATCTGAAGCTGCAACTGCAGAGTAAGCAATCCGAAGGACATTGTTAAGATTAATCAATCCAATACTGTATTTTTCAATTAAAACTTGTCTTACCTTTTCCCCATCAAGCCCATCAACAAGTTTAACACACATAAAATAGCCAGAGTTATAAGGGATTGCGGTAAAACACTCGTTATATTTATTATCGGTTAAAGCTTCTTTAACAGCGTCATAACGAGCCTTCATAATGTTGAATTTGGCTTCCTTTTGTTTATGATATTCAGTACTGTTAAAAGCACCTAACAACAAAGATTGAGATATATTAGCCGAGTTGGAAATGTTGCCACGTATGGCTCCGGCTGTTTTAGCTTCAAGAGCTGAATACATATGTGCATCGCCATTTTTAATTCCGTAGGTAATGAAACCTACCCTGAAACCCCAAACATAATCTTCCTTGGTAGGGCCATCAACTTTTACAGCCAGAATATTTTCATGTAATTTACATAGCGATGCAAAAATACTTTCAGTGGCAATTCCTTCCTGATAAACTAACCCAAAGTATGCATCATCGGTTATAACAACTAATTTATTTCCCTTTTCAGCCGATTCTTTAATAATTTCAATTATTGCATTTGCTTCTTCAAAAGTGGGCGTATAACCCGATGGATTATTTGGGAAATTCAGAATTAATACTTTTTTCCCGATACCTCCATATTCAAGTTTAGCTTTAAATGCATCCAGGTCGAATCCACCGTTTTTAAATAAATTAAACTTTGTTAGTGATGCTCCATATGCATTATTTAAAATCAGGTTGTAATTTCCCCAAAACAAGTCAGGGACAATCACTTCATCACCGGGATTAAGAAACATATATCCGGCCATGCTAATACCATGGGTTAATGCATTTGTGACAACAGGTAAACTCAGTTCCTGTCCTTCAAGTGAAGGATTTTTTTCATAAATCATACTTTTCCACTTAGCTCGGATATCGGGGCGGCCAAAACTTGGCGCATAAGGAAATATCAGTGAAGGATCTAATCCAACTTTTGAAGCAATGGCTTCAAGCCGCATGGGTGAACCGTCGTCTTCAATGGCAGCACCTATTGTAGCATTTATTTTTGTGCCCTTGGCATCGGCTGTTTGCCCTAAAATACCCTTCTTAGGGAAGAAAATGTTTTTTCCTCTTTCCGAGAGAAGTTCTAATACAACCGGGTTTTTTTCTTCGATAATTTTGTTGAGTTGTTCAGCCTGTGGATTCATAATGTTTTATTTTTCTACTTGAAAACTAAAAATAATATATCGTGTGCAATATATGAAATATTAATTCGGATTATGGGATTGAAATACATATTGAAATGATAATTCAGAAATTTCTAACATTTGGAAGAAGGAAAAATCTTCAAATCTTAACAACACATTAACAAGGTTAATCAAGTGATTAATATCAAGAAATATTGATTATCAACTT
>JABMQB010000420.1 GCA_013203525.1 Mariniphaga sp. | reverse complement strand
GATAATAGACGATTCATCACCTCAACTTTTTCTTAAAAAAGGATGGGAAATTCAGTCTTCTGTGAAAGTTAACTATCAAGGCGATGTTATTTCAACTAATAATTTTTCTCCCGAAAACTGGTATAAAACATCGATTCCTGCAACAGTCCTTGCTGTACTGGCAGATAATGATGTTTACCCGAATCCCTATGAGGGGATGAATCTCAGATCCATTCCTGGAACTGATTATCCTCTTAATAAAAATTTTGCTAATATATCTATGTCAGATGATAGCCCGTTTCGTGTTCCGTGGTGGTACAGAACTGAGTTTCAATTACCAACAAATTTTGATAATAAATCCCTTCAACTTCACTTTAAGGGGATTAATTTCAGGGCAAATATATGGCTAAACGGAAAACTTTTAGCCGATTCTTCTGAAGTTGCAGGAGTTTTTAGGATTTATGAATTTGATATAAATGACTTTGCAATTATTAACGGCACAAATTATCTCGCGGTTGAGGTATTTGCTCCAAAGAAAGATGACCTGGCAATTACCTGGGTGGAATGGTGTCCTGCACCCCCGGATAAGAACATGGGGATTTATCAGGATGTATTTATTACAGCTACTGGCCCGGTGACTGTCCGCCATTCTCAAGTAGTAAGCAATTTTGATTTACCCTCATTAGAGGAAGCACACTTAACCATAAATGCAGAATTACAAAATACCAGCGATCAACCTGTATCAGGTATTCTTAAAGGAAAGATTGAAAAAATCAATTTCGCTTTAGAGCTTGATCTTAAACCAAACGAATTAAAAGAAGTAACATTTGATCCAAAGGAATATGACCAGCTTAATATTAAAAATCCCCGTATATGGTGGCCAATTCATTTTGGAGAACCTAACCTTTATAAATTGGATATGGTTTTTGAATCAGATGGAAAAATTTCAGACTCACAATCCATCAATTTTGGGATCAGGCAGGTTACATCTGAATTAACCGGGGAAAATTATCTTCTACATAAGATCAACGGTAAAGAAATACTTATTCGGGGAGGGGGCTGGGCTTCCGATTTGCTATTAAGATATGATTCATCTCGTCTGGAGACTGAAATACAATATGTTAAAGACATGAATTTAAATACGATCCGGCTGGAAGGAAAACTTGAAATCGACTATTTTTATGATCTGTGTGATAAGAATGGTATTTTGACGATGCCTGGCTGGTGCTGTTGCGACCAGTGGGAACAGTGGGATGAGTGGGATGAGGAAGATTATTCAGTTGCTGCCAAGTCTTTGAAAGACCAGGTACAAAGACTTAGGGGTCATGCCTGCATTTTGACTTGGTTAAATGGGAGTGATTTTCCTCCACCAGCTGATGTTGAGAAAATGTATCTTAGTATCCTCAAAGAAAACAAATGGCCAAATCCTAATGTGTCCTCAGCAGCAGATAAATATAGCGAAATTACAGGTCATTCGGGTATCAGAATGGAAGGTCCGTACTTTTATACTGAACCATCCTATTGGTATATTGATACAGCTCGTGGAGGTGCCTTTGGTTTCAATGCTGAAATAGGGCCGGGTGCATCAATTCCAAAAATGGAAAGTATTCTTGAAATGTTCCCTAAAGATCACCTGTGGCCTATTGATGAATATTGGCATTACCATGCCCGTGGAGGAAACCCGGCTCAAATGCTGGATATGGATACAAAAGCATTGAATGCCAGATTCGGGGAAGCAAAAGAACTTGAAGACTATGTAAATAAATCTCAATTGCAGGCTTATGAGGGTAAAAGAGCAATGTTTGAAGCTTATGGAAGAAATAAATATAACAGTACCGGAGTTATTCAATGGATGTTAAATAATGCTTGGCCCGGAGTTTACTGGAATCTTTATGACTATTTTCTAAGGACCGGAGGGTCATATTATGGTACCAAGAAGGCCTGTGAACCGTTGCATATTCAATATTCCTACGATGATCGTTCAATTGTGGTAGTAAACTCTTTTAATAAGGAATTTAAAGGGCTAAAGG
>JABMQB010000419.1 GCA_013203525.1 Mariniphaga sp. | reverse complement strand
TAAAATACGGGAACTTCCAGATTGCACAGGTAAATGAATATGATTGCAAATATTGGAATATTCTGCCATTTTTTTCAGAACCTTGTCTGACATATCTTTAGGATGTGATGTAGTAAACCTGATTCTCATATTCTGATCTGCTATTGCAACCATTTCTAGCAGATCCCAAAACCGCACCGGTTTTCTTTCTCCTTTGGAAAGCCACTTATAAGAGTTTACATTCTGCCCTAATAATGTGACTTCTTTATATCCTTTTTGAGACAAGTCTTGTACTTCATTCAAAATATCTTTAGGATGCCTGCTTCGCTCTCTTCCGCGAGTGTAGGGTACAATACAATAGGTGCAAAAATTATTACACCCTCGTGTAATACTTACAAATCCTGAAAGTGTTTTGTCACCAATCCGAACCGGAGTAATTTTGTCATAGGTTTCATTCTCCGATAATTTAATATTTAATGCCTGCTTTCCTTCCTCAGCTTTATCAATGAGGTAAGGTAGGTCACGGTAAGCATCGGGGCCCGCTACAAGGCTAACAGCATCGTGTTCTAGAAATTTTTCACCTACACGCTCAGCCATGCAACCAATCACACCAATCAGCAGCTTTTTATTCTTCTTTTTGAATCCCTTAAAATGATCAAGCCTTCCCCATATTCTTTTTTCAGCATTATCGCGAACAGAACAGGTGTTAATTAGAATTGCATCAGCTTCTTCAGCAGAACTTGCCAACTCATAATTTCTTTCAAGCATAACGGCTGCAACTACTTCGCTGTCGGCAACGTTCATCTGGCAACCATAGGTTTCAATGTATAGTTTCTTTTGAGTCATTATCAAATATGAATTGCCAAAATTACATGTTTTTTTATTACCGTTAATAGGTGTTTTAACTATGTTTCAAATAAAATTTTAATTTTTCTGTCAGAATTTTCCAAATTGATTTTAATTCATATTCAAACAAAATTTACATTGCATTGCATTGTAAAGAAATTATTAACACGCACTAAAAGCTGTAATTTCAGTAGTATTAACACCTAAATAGATTAAAAACAATTATGTGTGGATAAATCCGTTATTTTCATAACTCATTTTAATTTATATTTGCATCCTCAATATTAAACACGATGAAGAAAGTTTTAGTCCTGTTACTGGCAACTTTTTTTTGTTCAACATTAATCGCTCAAAATGCCTTTTACGAAAAGGTATTAGAACAGGACAGCCTGCCTGAAATTGTTACTAAATTAAGTTTGGATCAAGATGAGCGCCTAACGAATATGGTAAAATGGCAAATTGAAAACAACCATACGAAAAATGGAATTGATGGATGGCGGGTAAATATTTTTTCGAGCTCTCGTAGTAATGCTTTTGAAGAGGCAAGACAAATTAAAAAGGAATTTTTATCGGTATACCCCGATATTCCTGTTGTTCTTGTTTTTAATGCACCTGATTTTATTGTACGCGTAGGTGATTTCAGAACCAGGAATGAAGCTCTTAAACTTCGAAAGGAAATAATGAATAAATACCCAAAATCATTTGAGGTTTGGGGTAAAATTAATTTTCCTAATCTGAACCAAGCAAAAAAAGATATTAACCGGGATGAGTGAACTAATCAAGCATGAATGTGGGATTGCCTTGGTGAGGCTATTAAAACCTCTAAGTTATTATAAAGAAAAGTATGGAACATGGGAATATGGCTTAAACAAGCTGTATCTTCTTATGGAAAAGCAACACAACAGAGGTCAGGATGGTGCCGGAATTGTTAACTTAAAAATTGACCTTGATCCGGGAAACCATTATATCCACCGATTCCGGTCGATCAAACAAAATCCTATTCAGGATGTATTTGACAAAGTAAAAAAATCAAGCAGAAAACTTATTCAAAACGGTAAAAATAAAAACGACCTTGATTGGATTTATAACAACTTACCATTTGCCGGAGAGTTATTTTTAGGGCATTTACGATATGGAACCTTTGGCAGAAACAGCCTTGCATTTGTCCATCCGGTTGTAAGGCAAAACAATTGGAAATCGAGGAACCTGATGTTGGCAGGGAATTTTAACCTTACCAATACAAATGAACTTTTTGATGTTTTAATAAACCTTGGGCAGCACCCAAAAGCATATACCGATACTGTTACAGTACTTGAGAAAGTTGGACATTTCCTTGACGAAGAAAACCAACTCCTTTTCAGAAATTATAAAAATGAAGAGTATTCAAATGTTGAAATTTCTGATTTAATTGAAAAAAATATTGATATTTCAAAAATACTGGAAAGGGCTTCAAAAGACTGGGATGGTGGTTATGCCATTGCAGGATTAATAGGGCATGGCGATGCCTTTGTAATACGCGATCCTTGGGGAATAAGGCCAGCTCATTATTATTTCGATGACGAGATTGTTGTTGTTGCTTCTGAGCGACCGGTTATCCAAACTGTACTAAATGTTTCTTATAACGATATAAAAGAAGTCAATCCTGGAGAAGCCCTGATTGTAAAAAAAGATGGTACCATTAAAAATCAAATGATCAGGGTTCCTCAGAAACGTAAATCATGTTCATTCGAAAGGATTTATTTTTCAAGAGGTAGCGACCGCAGTATTTATAAAGAGCGAAAGGAACTTGGAAACCTATTAACACCAACCATCCTGAAAGCAGTAAAATACGATTTTGAAAATACTGTGTTTTCTTATATCCCAAATACTTCGGAAACAGCATTCTATGGAATGATGAATGGTATCAGGAATTACCTTGTAGATTGGAAAATAGAACAAGTTAAAAAAGAAAACGGGCATCTTACAAACGAAAAGATAAGGGAAATAATTTCGGTTGAGCCCCGAATGGAGAAGATTGCGATTAAGGATGCAAAACTTCGCACCTTTATTGCCGATGATGCCAGCCGCGATGGATTGGTAGCACATGTTTATGATGTTACTTATGGAGTTATTAAAAACGGAAAAGACACTCTTGTTGTAATTGATGATTCGATTGTTAGAGGAACTACGCTTAAAAACAGTAT
>JABMQB010000418.1 GCA_013203525.1 Mariniphaga sp. | reverse complement strand
TTTGCAGGTTGTGTAACAATGTTATTAGCAGTAGTTTGTGATTGTGTATTGCCAGGAACATTTGCCTGTAAATAATTCCTGCGGAAAAAATCCAGGTATTCATCCAACTCTCCATTTTCGGTTAAACGTGCCAGGTTTCCATCAGTAATTAAAAAGTTCCTGTAACTTATATTTTCAAGTTCTGAGAATAGATCACGATTGGTAACAGCCCTTCTAAAATACGACATTCCTTCGTTAAAATCAGGAATTCCTTTTACTACAACCAATTGGTAGTCGGCTGCTCTTTTTAACTGAAGTTGTAAATTCCAGATACGGAAACTACTTCTGTTAAAATCCGAAAAATTAGAAGTAACCGGACGTACCGGTGCTCCATCGCCTTGTATTGCAATCACAAAACACTGAGCAGTATCAATTTGTGTATTAAATGTTCCCTCTGGTTGCGATCCGGTAACCATAACAAATGTGCCACGTTCTTCCAACCGTTCTTCTTCTTCTGCTGCTTTTGCCATTAATTCTTCAGGGCTGTCAAGCATTTCCTCATCCTCAAATTCAGGACGTGTAAAACGGCTATAATTTCTAATAAAATAGGTAAGGTAATCGGTTAATGATTTATCGGCCAACATTGCCCGGTAATTAGTTGAAGATGCAACAAAATTGATATAATCGATATCTGCGAGTGATTTAAAAACTTCATTTTTACGGATAATAGACCGGAAATATATTAGGCTTTGTTCTTTGTTTTCGAGCGACCTGATAACAATTAATGCTGTGCTGCCATCCAGGTTTTCTTCTTCAATATCAAAATCAATTTTAGTATAATGGTCGATATTATAATTAGCGATATCAAATTTAAAGCGGTTAATATCAAAATCAGCTTCACGTGGATACGCAATTATAAAATAGTGTAAAAGGTCATCGTCGTAGGAAAATTTACCATCAAATTCATCTTCTTCAGAATTTCCTGGCTGCATTTCTTCATTTTGAATAATATCATGCAGGTAACCGATGTCTACTAATTTTTGATAATCAGAAAGTGTACTATCCTGAATTAAGGATAATATATCGGCTGCAAGGACTGATGTTTCTTCATCAGGATAAACCTCAATGTAATCTTTGAGTATTTTTTCAAATTCCGGCATTTCCGATTGGGTGCCCAAGGCAACCGACCTTAAAAAATCAATTTTGGGCATAATAAGGCTATCGGGCTCAAGCTCTTTCATTTGCCCGGTTAATGAGACAACTTGTGGATATTGACCCGCCTTGTATCTTTCAAATGTATATTGGTAAAGCCTGTTCAGGCTGTCTTTCTGTGCCTCCATGTCGATAAAAAAATTTGGATTCAAAAGGAATCTTGCATATTTGCTTTCCGGAAACTGGGTGATGATCATGTTTCTGTAATAATCCGATTGTTCCTTATTTTCAAGCACTTCATAATTATCGTAAATATCGAAATAACTTGAAAGAGTATAAATGTTATTTGAATACCTTTTGTTCAGGTCGATAAATGCCACGTTGGATCGGTTGTAATCACTAAATTCCGATTTAAATATTTTCCCGGCATTATAAAGGGCATCTTTAATTCTTTCATGAGAAAGCGCCATTAATGTATCATCCAAAGGTAAATCCTGGGTATAAAACTCCCTTTGTAGCGGATCATCAACCCGAATTTCTTCGATCATTGTTGAGTCAATTAATTCATCGAATTCATTAAATTCACCTTCAGCCAGGTTTGTTTTATCTCCTCGCCGCCAGTCGTCTTCCAATTTCCTTTCGCCCCACCTTTGTTGAAATTGAACCTTCCCAAACGACACAGTTTGTGGATTATAAAAATACCACCCGCTTCCTGCCTGCGACTGCCCCAACCCAAGCCGGTATCTGTTTGCCCTGTAAAAGGATGAATTACCAGTTCCCGATGAAGCATCCAATTTCGCTTGTTCCTGCCGGTCTCGTTCTTCTCTAATTAATTTATCTATCAAACTATTCCGATCAGGTTCATCCATTAATGCAACTTTCTGAAGGCTGTCTTCTCGTTCAACCATAAAAATATTATCCACCAATCTGGTTAAACTATTATACCGGGCAGATATGTCTTCAAAATTTGGATAATTATCATCAATTACAATCATTGCAGTATCGTAGTATGCCTGGGCATTACGATAATTAAAATCTTCGAAATAAAGCCCGGCCAATGTAATTGCCGATTGTGCCAATTGAAAAGAATTAGTAATACTCGACGCAACAGAACTTCGGTAATTATTAATAGCTTCATTCCTGTCGCCCACACGGAAATCGATATTTCCCAGCGCATAATAAATCTGGTCACGATACTCAAAGTTTTTTTCATCCTTGAGCATTTTAAATAATTGTTTTCTTATTTTTTCAATATCTCCTTCTCCGGTAAAAACACCTGCCGCTTTAATTTTAGCATTAAATGCCATATCGTAAGGAGGATTAAATTTTGCTACCCCTGCATATGCTTGTGATGCCATGGTAGGATTGCCAATTTCTTCATAAAGCTGAGCTAAGATAAACTGCAATCTTGCTTTTTGTTTTTTCCAGAAAGTTTTTTGAATAGCAATATCAAGGTATTTAATTGCTTCATCAAAATCCTCCATTTTAACATAGTAATCTGCAATTACAACAGCTAAATCCCGCTCCATACTTTTGGGAAAAGCTTCATCTCCTTCAGCTGACATTATAGCCTCAGATGCTTCAACAAAACGTTCCATTTCGGTAAAGCATCTGATGAGCCAGACTGATGCTTCATATTTTGTTTTTTCTTCAGGAAATCTACGTATTACATAGTTAAAATTATCAACAGCCGATAAAAAATTATCCTGGTAAAAATAAGCTTTCCCCATAAGAAGGTAGCTTTCATCAATCCATTTATTGAACTCTTCTTTTCTGGCAAATTCCTGATACCTGCGTGAACCCCCGCTTCTGCGTCGTTTTGGTTTTTTTGTTAACGAATGTACTTTTATAAGCTTTGATGATTTAAGGATTATATTTTCCATATCTGATTCAACAGCTTTCGCAGTTGAAGGATCGCTGTCTTTAAAAATACGAAGCAGATGTGTGTAGTCATCCTTTATGGATTGTTCTATTCTTTCTTCCCCCGATTTAAGACTTTCTTTACCATTAAAAAGAATGTTGAATTTCGACGTTACATTATGGTAAGCACGGGTAACCCGGGTATTCTTATTTGTAGAACAACCTGATATTATTAACAAACTTAAAATCAGTAAAGCGGTATGTAAAATTCCTTTATTCAATAATAACTGTTTAAACAACTTTGGTATTAACTCCTAATTCAGTATAATATTGTCTTAAACACACTGATTTTTGGCATTATTTAAGGATACAATAATACAAAACTTTAGTTTATTTGGCGGGCATTGAAACTTAAAAACCTATGAATTTAAAACCGCTATTTTTTCGACACTTTTACCTTTTTAGTTGGAGCCTGTTCTATATTCCTAATTTTAAGTTGTTCGGTAACTTCAAATGCCAGTTTAGCAAAGGCTTCAGCTGATGGAGAATCAACATTGGCAGCTTCAGGTTTTCCTTCATCGCCACCTTCCCTGATACTTTGTACAATTGGAATTTGTCCCAACAATTTTAATCTCATTTTTTCAGCAAGTATTTTACCTCCGTCTTTCCCAAATATGTAATATTTATTTTCAGGAAGTTCTTTTGGTGTAAACCACGACATATTTTCGACAAGCCCAAGAACAGGCACATTAATCGATTTTCCCTGGAACATACTTACTCCTTTTATTACATCGGCAAGTGCTACTTCCTGCGGAGTAGTAACAATGACTGCTGCTGTAACCGGAACGGTTTGAACTAACGTTAAATGAATATCGCTGGTACCGGGCGGAAGGTCAATCAACATATAATCAAGTTCACCCCAAACGGCATCACCAATTAATTGTTTTAGTGCATTCGAAGCCATCGGACCACGCCATACAAGAGCATCTTCAGAATTTACAAAAAAACCGATAGACAAAAATTTAACACCGTATTTTTCAACAGGAACGATCATTTCCCTGTTATCAATTTTAGCTCCTGAAGGACGCATATTTTCAGCACCAAACATTTTTGGAATCGATGGTCCAAATATATCGGCATCAATTAATCCAACTTTAGCTCCTGCCTGCGCAAGGGCAACTGCAAGGTTCACAGCAATAGTTGATTTCCCAACACCACCTTTGCCCGATGCAACAGCAATAATGTTTTTTACTTCGGGAAGAATACGGCGTTCCATATTATGGATAAACTTAATAGCAATATTTCCTTTAATCTCTGCTTGAGAGCCTAATTCTTTTTGAATAGTTTCCTCACATTTTAAAATAAGTGCTTGAATATTTGGATCGTCGGAACGTTGGAAAACCAGCGAAAAGTTTATTTTTTGTCCTGCAATCCTGATTTCCTGAACCATATCCAGAGAAACAATATCTTCTTCACTTCCAGGGAATTTGACACTTCTAAGAGCGTCTGTTATATTTTTAGGTACAATTAATTTACGTGATATATTCATATTGCTATTTTTTGTTTTAAACATAGGTTCAAAATTACAATTCCTTTTTAAATTCTGTTGATGGATTCCAGAATTTATTTTCAAATTGTTGAATTTGCCCATCAATGATATTTATACCTTCATTTTCAAGTAATTCTTCCATAGCTTTGGGAGTATCGAAGTGACGTTTCCCGGTAAGCAATCCGTTCCGGTTAACTACTCTGTGAGCAGGTACAAATTCATTTTTTGAACTTGAAGCATTCATTGCCCAACCAACCATCCGTGCAGCCCCCGGTGAACCAAGGTATGTCGCAATTGCTCCGTAAGAAGTTACTTTCCCCGGAGGTATTTTCCGCACAACATTATAAACCTGTTCAAAAAAATCACTCATCTTGTTGGATATTTACCGCATTGCGTCCAAAACTTCGATAATCATCTTTTTCAATTTTAACATCCGGCTCAACATAGGGTTCATTTTTATGAATTCGAAAAGCAATATATTTTATTGTTAATCCTCTTTCGAGCCATTGATTTTCATAATAAGTTCTGATATTTAATTTTTCATTTAACAATTCAGAATTATAAAGGTTATCGGTTTTTGCAATTACATCAAAGTTATTTTTTTCAACCATTGCACACGTATATCCAAATTGGAAATTACTATCAGTTTTCAGATGTATAATTCCGTTATTGGTGAGAAATTTCTTGTATTTTGAAATGAAATTTGTTGAGGTTAATCGTCTATTTGTTTTTT
>JABMQB010000417.1 GCA_013203525.1 Mariniphaga sp. | reverse complement strand
GGTTTTCTTTTAGTGAATTATGAGCATTGATTTATGTTTCGATTTGATTTATTCCAAACGGGAGTAACTTCAACTCCTAAAGAATTTGCTTTTATTAATGCCTTTAACTGTGCTAACCCTTCGTGATTAAAACGGTCGCCAACTCCAAAACTATATTTACAAAGTTTCATTTTCCTATTTTTTACTGATTATATTATTGAAATTAGAATCTCCGTGTACGAACACGAAAATAGATATATATTTGATATCTCCAAAAAAATAAATAATGTTGTATATCAAGTTTTTCAAATCGAAACATAAATCAATGCTCATAATTCACTAAAAGAAAACCATTCATGATTATACAAAAAAAATCATAAAAATAACTCATCTATCTTCCGCGCTAATAAATAATCCTTTTCAGTAATTTTATTTTCAGAATGAGTAAATAAATAAATTTTTACTTTTTTATATGAATGAATAAAAATATCGGGATGATGATCCATAGCATTTGCATGAGGTTCAATCTGGTTAATAAATTTTATTGCTTCTGTGAAATTTTAAAAAAGAAATTCTTTTACTAATTTTTCATTTTTAATTGTCCAATCCATGATAAATTAATTAAGAAATAATGCATCAATTGGAGATGACCCAACTTCATATTCGTTTATTAAGTTACCTGATTTTGAATAAATCTTCATTAATCCAATACCGATTGCACTTTCTGCCGCAAATACATAAACGTTTTCATCAAAAGGATTAACTGCTATACCTGATATACCAGAAATATCATTAATAATGTTTTCAGATGCAAATGTTTTACCTGCAATATCCAACTCAGCGACTGCACCCGTGAGGTTCCAATTTGCATCATAAGAAGATGTGGTAATATAAATTTTTGAAAGGGAAGCATTTGCTTTCATTATTGATCCATATCCCGAACTTACATTATCAAGGTTATAAATTTCTTCAAGAATATTAGTAGTAGTATTTATAAATCCAATACCAGTTTGATCGGAATAATTTGCATAGGTACTTAACAGTGTAACGTACAAATTATTTTGTTTATCCTTTACAAAATATGAAGTTACAGACGGAGTTTCAATATATGAAACCTGCTCGTTATTAAAATCTATTACAGCTACACTATCTTTATAATTCAAGGCTGCATAAAGATATTTACCAACGACCTCCAATCCTTCGGGGCCACCCGGCAGAGGAATTGTTTTTTCAACCAATCCAGATGAGATATTATATTTTGCAATGTGGGAATCAGGCATAATTGACCAATCGGGATTTTCACCCCAACACGAAATGTATAAATAATTACCTGAAGCGATACAGTACCTCGGCTTTGCCAAATTTTCAGATACTCCATTTTGAGTTTGCTTAAAAAGCGGATTAACAACAATAAGCTGGTCTGGCTCATTGGCGATTAGAAAAATACTATCGTTATAAAAATAAGTATATTGGATATTTGAAAGCAATTCCAATCCATTATTTTGTGCCTGATAAAAGAAATTGGACATTTCACTCGTTTCATAATCATATTTGGAAATACTCGCACCTCCGCTTCCAAAATTTCCATAATTCACAACATAACATCCCTTAACTATTTCACTTGGAAATGGATTTTCAAACAAGTCATTTTTACAACTGCTCAGAAATACAAATAATAAAATAAAAACGATTAAAACATTAATTCTTTTCATTGATAAAAGTTATTTGGTTAATTGAATATTATAATTAATACTAAATCGGAACGATCTGCCGGGCATGGCATAATATCTCTCATTTTGATAATCGCTATTAAAAATATTTTGTGATGAAAGCGTAATGTCGAATTTATGTTTTTGAATAAAAAGTTGGTAAATAATTCCGCAATTAGCGAGAAAATAAGGATCAAGCTCAAATCCAAAATCATCGGTGAAACGGCTTCCGGTAAAATGGCCATCAGTAAAAAACTGCCACTTTTTCAATTTCATCACGAACGAAACATTTGCCATATGTTTAAGCACATAAATCATTTGGCGGTTAACTATTCCGGTTTCAGAAATATTCTTTATGGGTTGCACAGAATTAAAAGTGTAATTAAAAATAAAATTACCCATTGCATTTCCAAGTGGAATAGAACTATTTGACTGAAATTCGATTCCTTTGCTTACCACTTCTAAAACATTTTGAGCCATCCACACTCCAAAATTCCTCCATTCAATCCAGTTTTCGACACCCATATAAAATGCGTTGATAGCAATTTTCGATTGCCATTTCCCTTTTTCAATATTGAAACTGGTTCCAAATTCATAATTCTTCCCTGATTCAGGTTTTAAATCTGGATTACCCTGAATACCCCAATAGCGGTCGTTGAAAGTTGGAATCCTGAAACTTCTTGAAATTGCAGAAGTAAATTTCATAAAAGAGAAATCACCTATTCTCAAATTATATTCAACTCCCAAAGAAGGAGTAAAAGGTGCCTTAAAATTGGAAACAAACATTTGCCTTAAGTTTAGGGTCATTCTAAATTGCCTGTTGAATTGAAAAAATGATGACAGAAATACATCGAGATAATTTTCATGGTCAATTACAGAATCAGCATAAGCATAAACTTCGGGTTTAATAAATTTATATTTAGCTCCGATTTTTAGGCCTAATTTTTGAGTCAAATCATATTCAGCCTGAATTTCACTTACTATCCTGTTGGTTGCAATTATCTGAAATTCATTATTATCAAAAACCTGCTTATCTTGAACAAAACCTAAACCTCCTTTAAATTTTATGGGATTGCTATTGTGATTATATTCTGTCCAAATTCTTACATTATCATTTTCAATTTCCTGAGTTCCTGAATAAATATAATTTGTTTGCATATTAGGTTGTACCTGTTGCCAGCTATTTTCAACCCAAACTGAGGATTTCAGGTAATTCTTATCATTAAACCGAAAATTAAATTCCTGTAGCAGTCCCTTATTATTTATCGATGCACCTTTTTGAAAATCACGAACTGCACCCGGATTTTCCACATTTCCGGTAAAAGGATTGTTAAATGGAAAATCATTTTCTTTCTGATAAAAATAAAACCGTGTTACTGTTTCCCATTTTCCATTTCCAAAATATATTTTTGCCCCATTCAAAAATTCGCCGAATGACCCTGCCGTACTTTTAACATTAATTTTTATTCCTTCAGTCCAGCTATTACTTAATCCAAGGAATAGTGCTCCTCCAATTGCCCCGGAGCCATTTACTGCCGATGATCCTCCATACTGAAGGCTTATTTCATCAAATAAAAATCAAGGGATGTATGAAAGATTTGACTCCCCAAGAGATAAGTAATTAACATTTAATCCGCCAAAATTTATGGTTGTAAGG
>JABMQB010000416.1 GCA_013203525.1 Mariniphaga sp. | reverse complement strand
TTTGGGCACTTTCATTTTTTTAAGCCATCGCATTAACGGTAAAAACAATAGGGCAATAAACATGGACAATACCAAAGGAATAAAAATGAATGACAATGTTTTAAGCAAATAAAAAAACAGTGGGATGACAATTATTAGTAATAGTATATTTGTTGTTTTTAAGTTTTTCATAGTATTTTTTTGTATAAACACATGGATTTATCTGAATTTTCCGTAGTTCAATAACATAGGTTGCTTTAAACGATAAAGGAATAAATATATTGCTATATTTATTTATCAAAAATGACTAAAACTTCTTCTCAAATCAATTTTTATTACTGGATTTCCATTAATAAATTATTGTATAATAGTACTTTATTTCACTTTAAATTTAATTAGTTTATGTTTACTAATAAATCCACTTTTTTCAATAGTCTTTTGTGATGCAATGTTTCCTATTGCACATCCGCAGCTTGGATTCATATTGTTTTTTAAAGCAAATTCTCTTAATCTTAAAATTATCTGAGAACCTATTCCATTACATCTGTTTGAAGGTCTTACCCATACACCTAAATCACAGTAATTCCAATCTATATTTGTTCTTAATACCATTCCACAACCAACAAACTCTTCATTTTTATGAAATACAAAAACATACTCATTTTTAATAAAATT
The DNA here is from genome assembly GCA_013203525.1 of Mariniphaga sp. Classification (GTDB taxonomy): domain Bacteria; phylum Bacteroidota; class Bacteroidia; order Bacteroidales; family Prolixibacteraceae; genus JABMQB01. The sequence continues at coordinate 2,243 of JABMQB010000416.1, read as the reverse complement.
CTTCAGTTGTAATTCTGATTCAAATAATTCATTTATTAAATCATCTTGTTCAAGTATCAATTTCATAAATGATTAGTCAGCTAAACGCATCTTTAAATCATGGTCTATTTGCACTAATGCAGTATTATAATCGCGATATAAAACTCCTAGTATTGTATATGATAAAGAGTTTAACAAACAAGCGCTTAATAATAAGTAATCAAACGATTTGCAGTATATTTCGCTAATAGATAGTTCTCTTACAACCTGGTTTAAAAAAACTTGACTTTGGGTAACATATTCATCTTTTACATAGAATTCTATTAAAACACCTTCAGTTGTTCTAATAACATATCCAATCTCAATGTTGTTAGCTTGAAGCGAATATAAATTAGAAAAAGCAATCATTAATTCAAGGTGCAATTCTTGAAATTCAGGCAAGGAGTTTAAATAATCCTTCCTGATATTTATGATTTTATCGATGGATGTTTTTACAATATTCATATTACATAATAGCTTTCGATTATCATTTATAATTTTACTTTATATTCTTTACTAAAACAACATTATCTTCATAGTCCAATTCTGATTTATCGGGCACTATATCGGTCATTACAAATCCGGCTTTTTTATATGCTCTTATCGCTTTTTCATTCCTCTTTGAGGGTGAAATCTTTATCTGCCTACAGCCATATTTTTTTCCTAAATATTCACACATTAGTTGTATTGCTCCTGTTCCAATACCTTTTCCTGTATATTTTGCATCACTTAACCATATATCCAAATCAGTTACTTTATTTTTATTGTCTATCGCATTATGATTGATTTGTCCGATATCTTCACCCTCTACCTGAATAATAAAACATTGTCCATTCATTGGCTGGCTGCCATCAAAATAATACTCAGCATAATCATTTTTAAATTCCTCCCATGATGGAATTTTACTATCAGGATAATTAGGTGGGCCCATCATTTCTTTTGTTAAATTCGATTTGGTTAACCAAAGAAAAATTTTCTCTCTATCCTGAACAGTCGCAGGTTTAAGCATAATTTTTTCCCCAGTTAAATAATGTTTCATGGCAAATTAATAGTTTTTTAAAGTTAAGGTTTTCTTGACCGCATTAAATATTTATATCTCTCAAACCATAATATGCTTGAAAATCCCAAAAGAGAGCAAATTATTACCTCTAACAGACTGATTTTATCAAATTGGAAAAGGTTCAAAAGGAATGGTATATTCAGGATTAAAATTAAAAACAATAAGGCCCCTCCAATAACCTGGTACGATACCATTTTGATTTTTTGAATGATTGATAATTATTTTTTCTTAAAAATTTTGCAACAATATCTGTCAATTGGCCAACTCCCGGATTTTCAAACTTAAACTGACCTAAACTCTAAAAAATTATAGTTTCTTTTTTGCATTACAATCTATCAAAAAAAATTTCTGATAAAGTTGCCATTTATTTCTTTCTAATATCATATGCGTAAAGTTTATCGGCATGCCTTATATACAGTGTTCCATCACAAACAACAGGATGAGCCCAGTACATTCCATCGCCTCCTTTTGGCACTTCAAACTCACCGGATAGATCAAATTTTTCAGGTGTTGCACTTACTAATTTTATAGAGCCTCTTTCATCTAACAGATAAAGCATACCTTCGGCGAAAGTAATAGCGCCTTTTCCAGCGCTTTTCCATATCTGCTTCCCCGTCATAAAATCGAGGCAAAACCAACCTCTTGAATTGCTGCCTGAACCATATAGAAAACCGTTATGAAGAATTACTCCACCGTGATGGTTGTCCATTAATTCGGTTTCCCAGACTTTTTCCGGAATAATTTTCCCTTCCGAAACTTTCAGTTTTAACAATATGCTCCCTTTTCCATAACCACTTGTAATAAAAACATAATCATCTAAAATAATTACGTCTGTATTATTAAGTTCTCGCTGATTTTCAAAATCTACTTTCCAAATCAGCTCACCTGATTTTGTGTCAACACTATAAAAGCAATTTGAACTTGAGTTTATTAGTTGAACATAACCACCGAAATCCATTAATACAGGTGAAGAATAACCTTCAACCCCAGCAATTTCGGTATTGGCCCATACCTGCTTACCAGTATGTTTATCGAGACATACCTGATAGCCCTTTTTCCCTGCGGGGCGTACATACAAATAATCACCATCGATTAAAACAGATTCTGAGTAACCATATTCGGTTATTTCTGCATCAAATTCCTGCATTAATTCCCTATGCCATAT
>JABMQB010000415.1 GCA_013203525.1 Mariniphaga sp. | reverse complement strand
CATTTATTTCGCCTGTTAGAATAAGTTGGTTCTTATAATTCATATAATACAAGTTAACTCCGGCTGAAAATGAATTTGAGCGAAAATTATAACCTGCTTCAAAATCATTCAGTGATTCATGAACCGGGGGATTTGTTCCTGGAGCTGCATCAACATAATTACTCCGGTTTGGTTCACGGTTTCCACGGGCATAAGAAAGATAAGCTTCCTGATTGGATGCGGGTTTTATAAATACACCAAATTTAGGATTGAAAAAATTGAATGTATGTGTTTGTGCAATATCGCGCAGGTCATCATCAATTCCTGTTATTTCATAATTAATATACCTGAATTGTAAATCAGCAAACAGGTTAAGTTTTTCAGTTAACTGATAATTGTATTTTGAGTAAAGGTTAAAATCTTTTTTTATACCATTTCCATCATACCAATTATGGTCTATGTCAGCTTCGCCATAATATTTTGCCCATATAATTTTCCCAAAGTGACGGCCATCGTATGTATTCCATCCACCTCCAATTGTCAGGTCATTTTTATTTTTCTGATAATTCATCGAAAAGGTCATCCCGTAAAAATCGTTGTCGAGCCATTTACGGTTTACCAAATCCGTCGATTCAATAGTTTCTGAACCCACAACAGGGTAGGGCATACGGTAATCAGCAAAATCCTCATCTTCTTTATAGTTCTCATAATAGCCTCTTCCATAGGTGTAATGCAAAGCAGCAATCAGGTTTAACCAGGCATTAAAACGGTGCGAAAAGTGAAGTTGATAATGATCCTGCTGATAATGGTCGACCTGATTAGAGTATGTGTAATAATTGTAGGTTCTGCTTTTAGAGTTAATCATTTCAGAAGTTTGATCCTGGGTGTACAACCAATGCTCGCCATACCTCAACATTCCTTCATTATCATTATTCAACCTTACTGATGGGATTCCCGACCATGCCTGGTAGGTTTCTTCGAAGCCTGAGGAAATGTTAGCCTTAAGAACTGTGTTCTCAGAAAAATATCCTGCCGAAATAAAAAACGATTTCAGGTCGCTGGATGACCGGTCAATAAAACCATTGGATGAAACTTTGGAAAGCCTTGCATTAACGGTAAATTTTTTATTGAATAGGCCTGTGCCGGCAATAACAGTATTTTTAAATGTATTAAAAGAACCTGCAGCGGTTTTATATTCTGCATATGCATCTTTTTTAATAGTATTGGTTTGAAGGTTTATGGTAGCACCAAATGCCGCTGCCCCGTTTGATGAGGTTCCAACACCTCGTTGTACCTGCACATTTTCTAGCGATGATGCCATGTCCGGCAGGTCCACAAACCAGGTGCCATGAGATTCAGCATCGTTTAGTGGGATGCCATTAACAGTTACATTAATACGGTTCATATCGGTTCCTCTTATACGGAAATTAGTATAGCCAACACCAGCTCCTGCATCAGATGTTGCAACAAACGAAGGTGTTAAAGAAAGTAAGTACGGAATATCCTGGCCCATATTTTGATTGGCAATTTTATCACCTGAAATATTGGTGTATGCTACCGGAGTTTTATCTTTTGCACGAGTTCCTTCAATTAAAACTTCATCGGTGAAAATAACCGATGATTCCAAATTAATATCCAGCTCCACATTTTTATTCAGATTTACCTGAATTGTTTTTTCTTCATAACCAATAAAAGAAATTCTTAGTTTATACTCACCCTGTTTAAGGTTTCTGAATTCAAACTTTCCATCCGAATTTGTAGACTGTCCATTATAGGTGTTCAGAATAATTACACTTGAACCGGCAAGTGCTTCGCCATTGCTATTCACAATTCCTTTTAAACTATACTGTGCAAATGTTAGTACAGATAAAAACTGCAAAAGCAGTAAAAAAATTAACTTTTTCATTTTGAATAATTTGGTTATTAAATAACCAATGGAGTGGGTTTTATCCCTTTTTTCGCCCTCCCTTCGCCGGCATTATCCGGATCAGGTTCAGTGGGTATGATCTCAGCCCTTAATTATTAAGGCACCCCCATTGCAATATCAGGTCAAAGGTAAAATGGATTTTTGAAAAAAACAATTATAGTTATAAATAGTGAGGGCTTTACTCAAAGTGAAACCCTTACTAAGTTTATATTGAAAGCCGTGTGGTAATTTAAATTTGATTTTACTAAAGCTGATTTAATCCGATTCTTTTCAATTAATATTAATTTTCCGGAATTAAGTATTTTTCAAATGCCTGACGGTGATCGGGCGACATTCGAACCGGGCGTTGAATTTTCTGGTCAATGAATAATCCCTTTTGCTGAGCAGAAGCACATAACTCTTTCTTCTCGTTATAAAACCTGAATTCCATAATGGCTGATGCATTGTTTAGTTTTGAAATCCACATTTCAACATTAACCGTATTTGTCAGGAAAAGAGGTCTTGTATATTGAATTTGGGTTTCAATTAAAATGGGGACAATCCCAGCGTTATGGGCAAGTTTATCAATCCGATACCCCATTTCTTCCAGAATTCTCATACGGCCGTTTTCGAGCCACTGTATGTATACAATATTATTTACATGGCCAACAAAATCAATCTGATAGGTATAAACTTTTTCTTTAAAAGTTAATTTTTGCATTATAAATTTTAAATTTTAATTGGGAAAATTTCTTTTTTTTCTGAATAAAAAAGCGGAGCATTATTCCTCTATGAAATATTTCTTTATGTTTTGGGTGAGTTATATAAGGTAAAAGAGACTTTCGTTTTTTATAAAATTTTAAAAAATGGCTATATAAAAATAAATGTGCATTTAATACAGACCAATATGCTTTAAATTGAAATCCTAATAAAAATTTTATTGCAGCAACTCCATCAAGAATCATCCTGAACGGCAAAATAAATCTAAACTTGCCTGCCGGAAGGTTTTTCATCAACATTAACAGGTTATTCCTGAAATTCAAATATATTTTTTTTGGATTATCATAAGTAAGTGTTGCCCCTCCCAAATGGTAAACAATGCTTTTGGGTTCATACCAAATTGAGAAACCCCTGTTTTTCAATCTCCAACAAAGGTCAATTTCTTCCATGTGGGCCCAAAAATCGGGATCAAATCCACCATGTTCAATAAAAAGTTTTGCTTTAACAAACATACATGCCCCTGTTGCCCAGAATATTGGAGTTGCTTCATTGTACTGGCCTTCATCTTTTTCAACAATATTTAATATTCGCCCTCGGCAAAACGGATAGCCATATTTATCAATAAAACCTCCGGCTGCACCGGCATATTCAAAAGTATTTTTTTGATTATAACTAAGAATTTTTGGTTGAATAGCTGCAATTTTATTATCAGTTTCCATACGGCTTATTACCGGTTCTATCCAGTTTTCTGTTACCTCAACATCTGAATTAAGGATAACAAAATAATCAGTCTTTACTTGTTTTAAGGCTTCGTTATAGCCTCTAGCGAAACCATAATTTTCCTTTAATTCAATGATTCTAACAGAAGTATAATACTGACGTAAATTTACAACTGAGTCATCGGTTGAGCAGTTATCAGCAACAATCACCTCAACATCAGGATCGCTGCTGTGTTTAATTACGGAAGGTAAAAATTTATCTAAAAGTTGGGAGCCGTTCCAGTTAAGGATTACAACGGCAACCTTCCTATGATTTATCATTCGTGTTATTTTATGAGGTCAATAACCTGGAAATGATCAAAGATAAATCTTCTTTTTTGAGTTTATCCAGAATTTCCTGAACTTTTTCTGCTTTATTTGGAGATTTAGAATTTAAAAGTTTTTCGATTTCCTTTAATTGTTTTCCAGTTAGTTCATCTTCAAGTAATGTCAATAATTTTTCATTTGTTCTGGCTTCATTTGGAAGCCCTAATTGTTCTAATTCAAAAATAACAGCTTCAAGAATTTCGGCAGCCTGCATCCTAACCGGATCTTTAGATTTCCCAGCACCCGAAACGTCGCGTAAATTCCAGCTTGAATAGTCGTAGCGAAGGTCTTTAATCATTTGTACTTTTGTACTATTCACCCCAAAAATTCTTTCCAGAAAAATTAATGTATGATTTTTCCATGCCTCGAGGTCAAATTTTTTCTCATCGAGTTTATTTAACTGTTCTTTAAGAAGCACTATTTCATTTTCAGCCATAATCATGAACTTTAGAATTTGCAAATTACGACTTTTTTATAATCTTTTACCAAGGTGTCGGTTTACAACTTTATAAAACGAATTAAAATAGTTTTGGTTAGTTGCAATTATTTCTTTTCCAAATAACCAGTTTTCACCGCCATTAAAATCTGTAACTTTTCCGCCTGCCTGTTTTATTATTAGCACGCCGGCGGCTACATCCCAGGCATGGAGGGCATGCTCATAAAAAGCGTCAAAGCGCCCGGCTGCCACATATGCAAGGTCGACTGCCGCCGAGCCCATTCGACGTAATCCACGGGTATTACGCATAAGAAAACGTAAAACATCGATGTAATTTTCAATCATGTCAAAATCGTAATATGGAAATCCGGTTGCAATCAATGTATCTTCATGTTTTGAAGATTCAGATACTTTGATAATATTATTATTTAAGTAAGCCCAACTTCCTTTCCAGGCATAAAACATTTCATCCAGCCCAATTTCATATACAACCCCAACAACTATTTCATTTCCTTCCATTAGTGCAATACTAACAGAGTGTGGCGAAATACCATGGATATAATTAGTAGTCCCATCCAATGGATCAATAATCCATTTAAACTTTTCTCCTGACGAAAATGCAGTTCCTTCCTCTGTGATATAACCAGCTTCAGGTAAAATTTCCCTTAGCTTTTCTACTATAATTTGTTCCGAAGTTTTATCGACATAAGTTACAAAACTGGCTGTACTTTTAGTTTTTACATCCTTTGCTGAAAGCTTTAGTCGTTCGTTTTTAATAAAAATACCAGTTGACCGTGCGATTTCCTGGACTTCAAAACAAATTTTTTTATAGTCCATATTTATTTGATTTTTAACGAATGTATTAATAAATCAGCTATCAAATGCTATATTGACATTACCATTTGCGCCTAACGAAAGTAATTTAACTTTTGCCAGGTTATTTACCAAATCAGGATTGTAACTTGTTTCAATACGGATATAATTTTCGGTAAAACCTGTCATCAAACTTTTGTCGTTTTGTTCTTCAAAAAGTACGGTTTTGGAGGAATCCAGGTTCTTTTTGTAAAAAGCAAGTAGTTTTTTTTCAGATAAGTTGATGTACTTCTGAGTACGCAGTTTTCGTTCTTTAACCTCAATTTTCCAGGGAATTTTAAGAGCCTGAGTACCGCTACGCTCGGAATATGGAAAAGCATGAAGTTGAGAAACCTCAAGGCTATTAATAAAATCAAACGACTCCTGGAATAATTCTTCAGTTTCACCATTTGTCCCGGCAATTACATCAACACCAATAAATGCATCAGGGATCAGTTCCCGAATTTTCTTAATTCTGGAGGCAAATAAACCTGTTGAATATTTGCGTTTCATTAACGATAATATTTCATCGGAACCTGATTGAAGAGGGATATGAAAATGTGGCATTAATATTTTTGATTTTGCCACCAACTCAATAATCTGATCTTTTAAAAGGTTTGGTTCAACTGAACTAATTCTCAACCGATGAAGTCCTTTCACTTTTTCAAGTGCAACAAGCAGGTCATAAAAATTTTCATTTGTTGATTTGCCATAATCCCCAATGTTTACTCCTGTCAGAATAATTTCCTTAAATCCTTTATCAACTGCCTTTTCTGCTTCTTTAACTGTGTTTAAAATACTGTCATTACGACTTTTTCCACGAGCATGAGGAATAGTGCAAAAGGAACAATAATAATCGCATCCGTCTTGCACTTTTAAAAAACTTCGCGTACGGTCGCCCCATGAAAAAGCACGATGATAATCTTTAATATTTTGAAGTCGTGTTGTATGAATTTCAGTTTGGTCTTTTTTTTCAAGGTCACCCAACCACGAAGGTATATGGAATTTTTCCTGTGTTCCTAACACTAAATCTACTCCTTCAATATTTCCAATTTCATCGGGTTTGAGTTGAGAATAACACCCCACCACAACCACCATTGCATTTGGATTTAGTTTAACAGCTTTTCGTATAATGTTACGGCTGCTTTTATCGCCCTGGTTTGTCACCGAACAAGTATTAATAACATACAAGTCGGCTTTTTCATTAAAATCAACACGGTCGAAACCAACTTCGTTTAATGAAGAAGCAATAGTTGAAGTCTCAGAAAAATTGAGTTTACAACCCAGTGTATAATATGCTGCTTTTTTACCCTGATAATTCATTTTACTAATTAAAAATCAGTGTGCAAAGGTAAAAAAAAGGAAGTATAATTAAAGAGGTGCAGGTCTTATTTTGCAAATAATTTGTATTGGAAAAGTGGGCAAATAAAAATGTTTGACTTCCAGTGAAGATCTAAATAAGAAGATTGTTCCTTTTGAATAAGATCCTTATTTATTTGCTCATCTGTATTTTGAGCAAATATATTATCGCATATTATCAGGTTTATATCTAATAAGAAAATCATCCTTTACATTAAATTACTTGCAAGTTCAGCAAGGAAACTTCTTTCACCCTTAATAAGGTTTATATGAGAAAATAATTCCTGGCTTTTCATACGGTCGGTCATAAATGCCAATCCATTCGATTTCATATCAAGATAAGGAGAATCAATTTGTTGTAAGTCGCCGGTGAATACCATTTTTGTGCCCTCGCCAGCTCGTGTAATTATTGTTTTTATTTCGTGTGGAGTCAGGTTCTGTGCTTCATCAATTATAAAATAAGCATTCGAAAGGCTTCGTCCCCTAATGTAAGCCAATGGCGTAATAACAAGCTTTTCTTCTTTGATTAATTCTTCAATTTTCTGATATTCGGTGCTGCGTGTATTAAATACATGTTTTATTACCGACAGGTTGTCGAATAAAGGTTGCATGTATGGGTGGATCTTTTCAGAGGCATCTCCCGGAAGAAATCCAAGGTCACGGTTACTCAATGCTACAATAGGCCGTGCAAGCAGTATCTGATTGAAATTTTTATGTTGTTCGATTGCAGCTGCCAGAGCCAGTAATGTTTTCCCGGTTCCGGCTTTGCCTGTTAATGCACAAAGTTTAATGTCAGGATTCATAAGCATATTTAATCTGAATGTTTGCTCAGCATTACGAGGTTTTATTCCATATGCAGTTTTTTTCTCTACCCTGAAAACCCTTTTTGTTATTGGGTCGAAACGAGCCAAAACACTCGATTTGTTGCCTCGCATAATGAAACATTCGTTAGCTTCAGGTATATGTTCCCAAGTTTCATCTTCGGGATTAAATGATCCATTCTCGTATAACTTATCAATCAGATTATCATCAAAATTATCATAGGTAGTAATTGATTTCTCAAAAACATCTACATTTGAAACCTGGTCTGTTTTGTAATCTTCCGCTTTTATACCAATTGATTTGGCTTTCATTCGAAGATTAATATCCTTACTGACAAGGATGGTTTTTTGTTTTGAATTTTGTTTAGAGATAAAATCTGCAATAGCTAATATCCGATGATCAGGGGTGTCTTCACGAAATGATACTTTTATTTCTTCTGAAAAAGGTTTACCGGTTTCTATTCGGAGTTTTCCCATACCTATTCCCAGAGATTTACCTCCATTAAAAAGTTCATCGCCAACAATTTCATCTAAGGTTCGTACAAATTCACGGGCCTGAAAATTTATCAGATCGTTTCCTTTTTTAAATTTGTCCAGTTCTTCTAATACAGTTATTGGAAGGACAATATCGTTATCCTGAAATTTGTAAATACAAGTGTGGTCGTGTAAGATTACATTCGTATCGAGAATAAAAATCTTATTTATCTGTTTTCTAGCGGGCATATTGTTTTTATTGATTTTTCTAAAAATAGAAATATTTGGAGCAATACATCCGGGGTTTGTTTAAATTTAATAAACTTGCAACGGTTAATAAGTTTTATATGGATTCATACAACGATATTTTGGATTACCTGTATAATCAGTTGCCGATGTTTCAGCGGAGTGGGCCACCTGCTTATAAAAACACGCTTGGTAATTCATTAGAACTCGATAAACTTTATAACAGGCCGCATCAAAATTATAAAACGATCCATGTTGCCGGGACAAATGGGAAAGGTTCAGTATCGCACTTATTAGCAGGTATATTGCAAAAGGCAGGCTATAAAACGGGTCTTTATACTTCACCTCATTTAAAGGATTTTAGAGAACGAATAAAGATTAACGGGAAGATGGTTGAAAAAGAGTTCGTTGTATCCTGGGTAAATGATTTTAAGGAAAAGAACAAGAACTGGGAGTTGGATCCATCCTTTTTTGAATTAACCGTAGCAATGGCTTTCGATTATTTTTCACAGCAAAATGTTGAAATCGCGGTAATTGAGGTGGGGCTTGGAGGAAGACTTGATTCAACCAATATTATATTTCCTGAAATTAGCGTGATTACAAATATTAGTTACGACCATACAAATCTTTTGGGAGAAACCTTGATTGAAATTGCTAGTGAAAAAGCAGGTATCATTAAAGAGGGGATTCCGATTGTTATTGGCAGGACTCAGGAAGAAACAAAAAATGTTTTTATTGAAAAAGCTGCTAATAATAATGCTCCGATATATTTTGCTGACCAAGTGTATTTTGCTGATTATTCATTACAAACAGTTGATGGCAAGCAGGTTTTGAATGTTCGAAGAAATCAGAAAATAGTTTATCCTGAATTAAAAACAGGATTAACCGGATTATACCAACGTGAAAATGTAATAACCGTTTTAAAAGTATGTGATCTTCTGAAAGAAAAAGATTGGTGCATTACTGATCGGGATATTTATAAGGGCTTGGATGAAGTTATTCAAATTACTGGAATTTTGGGGCGTTGGCAAAGAATCGGGTATAATCCATTAATTATTTGTGATACCGGGCATAACGAAGATGGAATAAGGGCAATTGTCGATCAGTTAGAACAAACTGCATACAAAAATCTTCATTTAATATTTGGAACTGTTAGTGATAAAAACCTCCAAGGAATTCTTTCAATCCTTCCAATTGAGGCAATTTATTATTTTACCAGAGCCGATATTCCAAGGGCATTGGATGAAAAGGTTTTACAAAACCAGGCATTAGAATATGGCTTAACAGGGAAGTCATATTCAAATGTTACAGATGCCTTTGAAGCAGCAAAAAAAGCTGCTGGGAAAGATGACCTTATTTTTATAGGAGGGAGTACATTTGTTGTAGCAGAAGTTTTGCCATAAATTTTATTTTGCAGAACTGAAAAATGATTTTATATTTGCATCGCCTTTCTGAAAAGGGGGGCACGTTCAGAAACAAACGATTATATAAAAAGGCCAATTGGCCTTTTACGGGAGCTTAGCTCAGTTGGT
>JABMQB010000414.1 GCA_013203525.1 Mariniphaga sp. | reverse complement strand
GATGTAGACCTTGATGACAGGATGACTCACCGCCCCAATGAATTATCGGGCGGGGAACGCCAGCGTGTTGCAATTGCCAGGGCTTTAGTAAACAAACCTTCCATCCTACTTGCCGACGAACCAACCGGAAACCTCGATTCGATAATATCAGAAGAGATAATGAAACTTTTTGCCGAGATACATAAAAAAGGCAATACCCTGTTAATGGTAACCCATGAAGAAGATATTTCCCGCCACGCCCATCGAATTATCCGCCTTAAAGACGGTGAGGTTGAAAGTGATACAATAAATCCGGATCCGATATATTAATTTATGGGGAAGAAAATAAAAATTTATACAAAAACCGGCGATGATGGCACTACAGGTTTATTTGGTGGTTCGCGTGTAAAAAAAAATGATAACCGCCTTGAAGCTTATGGAACTCTTGACGAATTGAATGCACATATTGGCTTAATCCGTTCTTCTAAATGGGATAATGAAATTTTACTATTGCTTTTAATGATTCAGAAAAATCTTTTTAATATTGGAGCGGTTCTTGCCTCCGATGAAAATGGGAAAAAAATTACCGGAGATATTGGATGCTCAGAAGAAGATATCATCAAATTGGAAGAAGCTATTGATTTGTATGAGCAAAAACTTCCGGAATTAAAAAAATTTATTTTACCCGGTGGAAATCAATTAGCATCACATTGCCATGTAGCCAGGACAGTTTGCCGTCGTGCCGAACGCAGAGTTATTGAAATATCCTCCGATATAGAACTACCAATCAACAGCTTAGAATTTATTAACCGCTTGTCTGATTTCCTTTTTGTTTTATCACGAAAGGTTACAAATGATAACAATCTTGAAGAAACTTTCTGGATTTCGAAATAATTTTCAAAAATACTATTGTTTTCTAGAATATTTTTTTAATATTCGCGGAAATTTTAAAATATATTAGCTTCTAATATCTCAAACTATGTATTGGACTTTAGAGTTAGCGTCAAAATTAGAAGATGCTCCCTGGCCGGCCACAAAAGATGAATTAATTGATTATGGAATTCGTTCAGGTGCACCGCTGGAAGTCATTGAAAATCTTCAGGAAATTGAAGATGAAGGTGAAGTTTATGAAAGTATAGAGGATATCTGGCCGGATTATCCGAGCAAAGATGACTTTTTCTTTAATGAAGATGAGTATTAAAAATAAGGAACATTAAAAATAGATGAGCCTCGATTTTTATCGGGGCTTTTTTTATTTTCTAAAAATATCGTGCTTCGATATAGGCCGTAATTCCTCTTTCCAAATAAATCCCTGTAACTTTCGATCGGGATCGCTTAACTGAGATATTGGTTTTAAGGTGCCCTCAGGTGCTGATATTAGTGCAATCTTATTTATCTCCCCATCTTTAAAGCGAATAGATATTTTGCTGCTTTCAGCCTTATTTAATCCAATTAGTTCTTCGTCATCCTCCTGTGCATAATAAAGGGTTTGCCCATTGCCATCAACATCTATTCTAAATAACTCATTTTCTCTGATATAACCGATCATATTTTTACCTTTTATCTGGTCAAACATAACGGTATCATGTTTACTAATTATAAATGAATTATTTTGCATCCTTATTTCATCCGGTGCATTAGCATTCGATTTCATCTCAATATAATCTGCGATTATCTGACGATTTTCAGACCATAATATCGGATCGGTATAAAGTTGTACTGTTGAATCTTTTGTAAAATAACAAAGTGAATCGCAAAGACCCTGGATGTTGGTTCGCCAAAACCTGACTCCCCAATAAGCTTTTACAATTTTTTCACTATCAATGGTATCAGGAACCATTCTTAAAGTATCGGCATGAAGAAAAAGTGAATCTTCTTCAGAATATAAAATCAGTATCGCAGAATCAGTAACCAGAGCTGTTTTCGAAATATCGTTATAATTAGCCTGTTCACCTAAAACAATCATCCTGTTCTTAAGGTCATAAATTTCAACTGCACCATTGGCATACCCTTCACCTGTTTCGCGGTAATATTCAATTATATTTCCTTTTATCTGTTGCTCATCATTAAAAACCACAGGATCCTCAACAAGAAAAGCATGGCCTGTTTCCGAATCGTACCAACCATCTTTTGCATACAATATATTTACACTATCGCGAATTGTTGTTGGGCTTTCAATAAGAATTCTGCCGGTTTCAATATTATATGATAAAGTATCACTGTAGAGTTCGTAATCCTCACCTTCGCCTTTTACATCCGTATAAAAATAAGCAAGGTCCTGTTCAACAAAAAATCGTCCGATAACACTTGTTAATACATTGAGGCTATCAACAATTTTACCATTATCATCATAATATCCTATTTTATTATCGAGGTCATAATCAAGTGTATCAGTATAAAGAGTAGCTTTTTCACTTTGAAGCCTTACGTTTCCAATTGAACGGGCATGGCTTATATCGCCATTATAAAAAACTTTGTCGGCAAAAAGGTGGATCGAATCTCCCTGGTTTATATGAACATTTCCAAATGCATCGACCATATTGGTATTGGTATAAGAATAAGCACTATCACAATACATTAATGCATCGTTATGTTGTAAAATAACATTGCCTATTAACCTTTGGGCATTAACAATAATTCTTTCGTTATACGACATCTCTCCTGCCTGCAAAATATCAATCCTTTTTCTTTCTTGTGCTTCCGAAAAAAAACCAATAAAGGTTAGCACCAACAATATTCCATTTTTGTTGAATTGAAATATACTTGCTATATAAGATGGTATGATACTCATTTACATCAACTTATCGATTATTTGGTTGATATGGATATTTTCAGCTTCTGCCTTATAATTTTTAATAATCCGGTGCCTTAAAATCGACAATGCAACAGATTTCACATCATCTATATCAGGAGAATATTTTCCATTTAGAGCTGCATTTGTTTTTGCCCCCAAAATTAAATATTGCGAAGCCCGTGGCCCTGCACCCCATTTAATATACTGATTTGAAAGATCAGATGCATTTTCAGTTCCAGGCCTTGTTTTAGCAGCCAATTTAACGGCATACTGAAGTACATTGTCGTTAACTGGCACTTTTCTTATTAGTTCCTGAAAATATTTAATTTCTTCGCTGCTAATAACAATATGGTGGCTGATCTCTATTGTGGAAGTTGTATTTTTTACGATGGTTAATTCGTCCTCAAATTTTGGATAATCGAGCCAGATTGAAAACATAAACCTATCGAGCTGAGCTTCCGGCAACGGATATGTACCTTCCTGTTCAATCGGATTTTGGGTTGCAAGCACAAAAAAAGGTTTATCAAGTTCAAACCTTTGCCCTGCTGTAGTAATTGCTCTTTCCTGCATAGCTTCCAATAGAGCCGATTGCGTTTTTGGAGGAGTACGGTTTATTTC
>JABMQB010000413.1 GCA_013203525.1 Mariniphaga sp. | reverse complement strand
TTGATGAAGATGGAAATATTGTACTATATGAAGACAATCCAATTAATATTCAGGAATTCCCTTCACCAATTAGCATTCAGGGATTCATCATTTACCCCAACCCGGCACAAAACCAAATAACCATAGCATTGGATTTAGATAAAATTTATGAACTTGAGGGATTAACAGCCAAAGTGTTTTCATCATCCGGGAGTTGTATAACAGAATTCCCTGTATACAACTTTATGGAAACCATAAATACAGAACTATTACCTCCAGGGATATATTCAATTTTATTACAAAATTCGGAGAAAACACTGGGATCAGGAAAATTTATAATAGCCCGATAAAAAATTGTCAGTTAGCAGATTGTGATATGAATCTTTTTAACAAGGAAAATAGTAAGGAAAAAAAACCTAAACAATACAGCATGGCTATTTCGGTGCTTAACAGCGAAGTAAACTGGGTTCAGTTGCCTGGTTTTAATATGACTGTATCGCAGGCAATCTCGTTTATCCTTAAAAAGTTCAATTTACCGTTAGAAGCAAGTGAGCAGATCCGGTTAAAATATTTTCTCTTCCGCCCTTCGGTAATAACAAAGGATGGTTACGAAATTCTGGCAGAAAACGACAGCTATGGCAATCCTTTACAATTGGATGAATACGGAATTTACGACGGCATTAAATTAAACCTGGGTGCTATTGTGCTTCCAAAGGAAAGTTCAGAAATACACCTTATTGGAGATGATGAAAAAACTGATGATGAAATAATTGAAATTTAAACCTAATAAATAAATTAAATTTATTCTAACATGGCACAAGAAGAATTTATACTACGGTTATCGCTTCATGGGACTGTAAAAAAAGTAAAAATTACAAATCCGGAACAAAAAACAGTTACCGACCTGAAAAATGTAACACGAAGTGCTTTTAAGATTCCAAATATCGACAAGGATAATAATCCGCTGGAAGTAAAATTAAGTCGTAAAAGTACGGGTATGGAGATACACGAAAAAAATAAAAACAATGAAATTAACTATCTCTCCTCATTTGATTTTGAAGACGGGGAATTTATATCTGCTTCGGTAAGGGTGGTTGCCGGGTAACCCGGTTTACTCGTATTGTATTTTTTGAAAAATAATATGAAATTATGAGTGATATTTTTACTCCATTTGAAAAAAGAAAGCTGACTGCAAAAAACAAGGCGCTCCTGGAGGAATGGAAAGAAATCCATGAGCTTTGCCAGGTCAGGAATGATATTGCCTATACCATTGCCGAAAAAAATAAGAATGATTTGCCGATAAAATATGAAATTACCTACAGGATACCATCATTTGTCGATTTAGATAAAAACAAAAAAATTGACTACGAAAAACTGGATAACATTATAGAGAATGAAAAATTCCTGTTCTTTCCTGAATTTGGCGATATTCACAGGCTGCAAATTATTATTCCACCAAGCTTCCCTCAAATAAACGGCAAACCCAAAGGAAGTATTAAAACAAAAATATGGCATCCGAATATTGTTTGCCATGGTGATGAGAATATTGTCGGCAGAGTATGTTTTAACGAAGGGAACCTTGATGCAAGCGTTACCATTGCCGACAGGATACTTCAGGTTGCGGACTACCTGACATATAAAAATTACCTGGCGGAGGATAGGGAACCCTATCCATACGACCTGGATGTTGCTTACTGGATACGTGAAGTAGCAGAACCTATGGCATGGGTAATTCCAGAATATGGTATTAATTATGAAAAATTTGGTTTAAAAATCACCGAACCAAAAGCCCCGCAGAAAGTTGAGACAAAACCTGAAATACAAGTAGATGACGATATTATTATCCTTGATGATGATGATTATGAATTCCCGATGGATATTGTTGAAAATAACATTGAAGATGATAAGAATGAGCAGGATGAAATATATGAAATTTAACTAAATTAATTATAACTAAATACCTTTAAATTATGAGGCAAATATTAATTCTACTCATAATAAATTGTTGTTTTGGGTTTTCCTTAAAAGGGCAATTGGTTGAAGATTGTATAAAAAAAGATACAATTGAAAAAAACATAATAATACTAGCCAATAATATTGAGTACGCCGCACATATTAATTTCGATTTATGTTTTGATAAAAATAACTTCATCTATATTACAATCGGATGTGACTTTAGTACAAGAGGTGTCGATCTTAATGAAAAGAGAGCTGAAAGACAGGGGCATGAACTTAAATTACTTGAAATTATACATGATGCTCATGATTTGTTTATACCCGTATTAAAACCTGATGGTGCACGTGTTATAACTGAACCTTTTAACATAGTTTATGTACCGGTTGAAGAAGCTGGCTGGGTGGATAAAAGAATTGAATTTATTCTTAATTTCAGTTATAACATTGAAAGGCAAGGTGGTTTAACTAAGACAGAAGAAGTTTCGTTTAGTTTTCAAATTCCTGACAAAATTCTTATTGAAGAACCATCTGTTGATACGGTAAAAGAAATTGATAATATGATTAATACAGTGCCTTCTGAAATTATATCGGAAACAGTTGACAATAAAATGGTAGAAAATATATATATACCAGGTTCAATCGATACCATTATAAATATCACAGATTGTATTGATTCGATTAGTTTCTATTTTAAAAGGATGGGTAACTTGTATAACCTGGTTGAAGAAAAAGGATACATTGATAGGATGGAAGTTGAATCACTTATTGAAAGTTACAGGTCAGATTCTGTAAAAATTGCAAATTTTTTTAAAGAATGTGATAATCCAAAATCTCAGAGTTATAAAAGAGATTATAAACGAATATCCGATTATATAAGCAGTCACTTTGCCAATATTGTAGTTGAAGATACTAAAGTTGCTCCGCGGAAAGCCGGAAGTAAAAAAACAGAGGTTGCCGATGATGCCCCGAAAATGCTCCATATTAATATGATATATGTTTACATTCTGTTTGCGTTGGCAGCGATATTGATACTGGTATATATTTTCACAAACATTAAAAAGAAACATAAATAAATAGAAATGCGAATCAAAATAATACTACTGATTATTGCTTGTTCTATTGGAATTAATTCCTTTTCGCAGAGTGAACACTATAAACTTGAAATAAGTGGTGATAATAGAGACATAAGAAATTTTAATAGCAACAGTATTGGAGTATTAATAAAAACGTCTGTTGAAAACGATAAAATTGCTTTTTCAATGGAAATTACAAATAATCCAGATAATCAGTACAAATTTTATTTATTTGATGAGGTAGCAAGTAGTAAAAATTCGTCCAATTCAATTAAGAGTATATGGGAACTTAAAGATTGGGCTGAAGGGATTGTTAAAGATGAATTAAACAAGAAGGATGATGCGAAAATTAATTTTGATGGGAATTTTATTAACTATAATAAACAATTATTATCCAGGACATTATGGAGTAGAAGTGGTTATTTCGGCTTTAAAGAAATTACAGATGCAAATTTTGATTCTTATACTTTGGTTGCCAATAAGGTATCTGAATTGACTGATTTTTCAGTTGCTTATATATTTATGATTACGGATGTAAAAAGAAGCGGGGAAATTGTTATTGGCCTAACAAATCCAGTAATACATATTATTCCATATAATATTGTAAATGAGTTATTTAAGGAATTTGATAAAGAAGTATCAATTGCTGTGGCTGATCAAAAGGTTGAAGATAAAGTAAAAGACAGTGACATTGGTGTTGAAGAAAAAGCTGATTTAGAAACGGAAGAGAAAACCAGTGAAAGAATTGAAACAAAAATAGAAGCCGGAAAAGTAACCAAGGAAGAGATTAAGGAAGATAATGTAAAAAAGGAAGTTGATAAATGTTCAGACCTGCAGAACCGGTTTAATAACATTAACAGTTCCATTGGAAGAAGTGACTCCGGAATCAATTGGTTGGACAAGTTAATTACTGATGGAATTAAAGAATATAGGGATCAGATTGGAAAATGTGATAACATTGATTGCTTTAATGAAATAAAAGAAAAATTTGATAAGGAAGAATGGGATAAAAGTTTGATTAATACCGAAGATGAATTAAACAGGCAATCCAGGGCGGTTTCTGCTCTTAGGCAGGATAAAAATTTTAATGCGTGTTCGATTAATACTTCGGCATTAATTTCAAGAATTAACAACTTAAAACAGAAAAGACAAAGCATTGAAGATGAGGTTGAAATTATTAAAGTTGAGATTGAAAGTAAACTGATTGATCAGAATGCTTTTAATGAAACCGTAGAAAAGTATAAAAGTGAAGTAAGTTTAATTGTTGATCTCTACAATCAATATAATAACCTGTTTAATAAATATGATGACAAATTTTTTAATTACAGGACTTTAGAAAAGTTGGAAATTAAGAACCTAATGGATGCCTCCATAAAAATTGACTCGACAAAAAATAAAATAAGCGATATAATTACTAAAGCAGAAATTCTTTACAGAGAAAAGACCAGTCAAAAAGATTATTTTCCGGAAGCAACTTTCCGAAAAGAAACCGGGCTAAGTATCAACACAGGTGACTGGGAAAATTTAAAAAAGGAAATAGATGATCTTATTAAAAAAGCAATAGAAAGTAAACCAAACAACCTGTTTAAAATAATTATAATAGGATTTATTGTTTTACTCCTGTTGATTGGTGGATATGCTTATTTTATGGGTGTTGTCAGGGGAAAAATAAAAAATAAACTAAAAAACGGATCAAGACAAAAAAATAGCAAATTATCCCGGGTTGCTGAAGCAGGTGCTATTGACAGCAATAGCGAACCTGATGGAATTGAGATAATTGAAGATGACAATGAAATAAATAAAGGTTCCGGACTTGATTTGGTGCGAAAACTTGCCGGAATAAAGTATTATGAAATAGATGTGCAGTCATTTATCCAGGATACAGCCGTTCGGAAAGTGTATTTCTGCGATGACTTTGTAATTAAAGCATACAGGTATTTTGAGGATAAAATGCTGCATTTTGGGAACAAGAGTATTGACGACCTTTATGAATACGGAGGATTCATTATTGGAAAGTGGGCACACAGCCTTTATGATAAAGATCAATATGATTTATCGTTGGAGCAATTTGTCGAACCCGGTGAAGATGCCAAATTTTCAAAATTCAATATCGACTTTGGTTATGATATATCATTCCGAATGGAAGAGATGCTTATTGATATGGCTAAACAGGGGAATGAACAGGTATTTGTAGGTTGGCTGCACAGTCACCCTGGGCATAATGTATTTCTTTCCAATTACGACATTGAAGTGCAGGAAACATTCCGTAACCAATACCATCCGAACAGGCATATAGCTTTAGTACTTGAACCGACAACAACAAAATGGGATCTTGGATTATTTACATTTAAGAGTTCTGGTGAAATGAATAATAAAGAGGATGTGAAGTCTTTGCTAAGCTTTCATGAGATATATAGCTGGGCTATCGGGAAAAATCGGGAAGATATGTTCGATGGACTAATGAATTTTATTTTTGAAGGGGCAACTTCTTTGGAATCAGAATCGGTCAGTTTTGACAGAACAGCTTTGCTTCGTCTTAAAATGATTGTTGAAAGGGAATTAACCGTCAAAAATGCCGGTCAGAAATATTACTTCCAGGCAGGTATTGTTGCAAACAAAAGTAAAATAGGAAATCACCTGCATATTTTGAATGTACATGAGCCTGACGAAAAGGATAAATCTGTTTTAAACAATATTGGAATATTCACTGGTGTCACCGATGAAAACCAGTTGGAATCGTTGCATAATAAATTTAATGTAATAATACAGGAAAACCGTATTTCTGTACTCCTGGCATTCCAGCTAAAAAAAGATAAGTTTGTTTTAATTCCCTTAAAATCAGACGGACAACCGGACAAAAAAGACAATTGGATTGAATTTCCTAAAAGTGATATTTTACCGTTTTTAAGTAAATAATTATGT
>JABMQB010000041.1 GCA_013203525.1 Mariniphaga sp. | reverse complement strand
TGATGAAGGTGGCCAGGCACACGATATTTTTAATGTAGTAAGTGAATTTGGAATAGTCCCTGACAAAGTGTTTCCGGGGAATAGAATTAATGACAAATTCCAGCATAATGTATTGGTAAATGAACTTAAGGATGTAGTAAAGAAAGCCAATGAGTGGAATAAAAAATTTGATGCATCTGAAACAGCAAGCCTTGATCCGGTTTTAAAAGAACACCTTGGAGAATTACCTAATGATTTTGAACATAACGGAGAAAAATATACACCCGAAACATTTCGTGATTTTCTTGGGATAAATCCTGATGACTATATTGAAATAACTTCGTATAATCACCATCCTTTTTATAAATCTTTTGATCTTGAATTACCCGATAACTGGTCGCACAGCCCTTACTATAATTTACCCATCGATGAATTAGTGCAAGTAATGATAAATTCAGTTGAAAAAGGTTATACCTTTTGTTGGGATGGCGATACCAGCGAACGTACTTTCCAACATAAAAAAGCCAAAGCAGATTTACCAAAAAAGGAAATTGGAAAAGTAACTCAAGAATTGAGGCAGGAAACTTTTTTCAGCCGAAAAACTACTGATGACCATTTAATGCATATAATTGGAATTGCAAAAGATGAAGATGGCCGTTTATTTTTTAATACTAAAAATTCATGGGGCGCTGAAAGTAACAATAATGGTGGGTATTTATATATCTCAGAAGACTATGTGCGTTTAAAAACAATTGCTATAATTGTTCATCGTGATGTTATTCCTGATGAAATTGCTGAAAAATTGAATTTTAATGACTGAGTTTAAATTAAGGGCTGAATACATTGAACTTATTCAACTGCTAAAGGCTACTGGAATTAGTGGAACGGGCGGCCAGGCAAAAATGATGGTTGAAGATGGACAAGTGACTTTAAACGGTGTTCAGGAATTCAGAAAAAGGGCAAAACTGCGGGTTGGAGATACCGTTGAAATATTCGATAAAAAAATCAGAATTGTTTAAATAATAGGTTTCCCCGATTTGAAGAAACCTATTTATGAAAATATTTTGAGCTATTATTTATGTACATGCACATCCATTTGAGGGAAAGGAATATTAAGTCCTTCTTTATCAAAAGTTTTGTACACTTTTTCAGTTAGATCGAAATATATTCCCCAATAATTTGAGGCTTCGGCCCAAACACGAACAACCAAATTAACAGAACTGTCAGCCAATTCAGAAACAGCAATAAACGGAGCAGGATCTTTGAAAATTCTTTCATCTGAATTAATCAATCCTTCCAAAACTATTTTGGCATTATCAACATCATCTCCATATCCAATTCCAAAAGTAAAATCAACTCTTCGTTTAGGTTCGGTGGAATAGTTTATCATTGAACCAGTAGATAGTCCGGCATTGGGAATAATAATTGTTTTATTATCAGGAGTTTTTAGAATTGTATTAAAAATTTGAATTTCACTAACAATTCCTGCATGACCCTGTGCTTCAATATAATCGCCTGTTTTGAATGGTTTGAAAATTAAAATCATTACACCTCCGGCAAAATTCTGAAGTGTGCCTGAAAGTGCCATGCCAATTGCTAGGCCGGCTGCCCCCAGAATGGCAATAAAAGAGGTCATTTGAATACCAACCATCCCGATAACACTTATAAAAAGAAGTAGCTTTAAAGTGATTCCTATTAAGCTATTCATGAATCCACGAAGCGATGGCTCCATATCCCTCTTTTCAAATTGTTTTCTTATGGCTTTTCTAATGATACTTATTATCCATAATCCAATTATCAGGGTAATTAATGCGCCAACAAGTTTTGGCCCAAATACAATTATTATTTCATTAATTTTTTCCATTGTATTATTTTTAAAAGTTAGTTACTTCAGGATACAAAATATTTAACAAAAAGTTCAAAAAAAAGGATTCCATTAATAGAAATCCCTCAATTTAATTCTTAAATAAAAAAATATTATGCCGATTTTTTTAAAATAATCAGCGTGTCATTAATGTTATTCATCTTTTCTAATTCTTTATCGTCAAGGTCTATTTTAAAAACATTCTCCAAATAAAAGGTAAATACTGACCAATCGGTTTTATCAAATGCCAGATCATCGTTATACGAAGCATTTAAATAGATATCTTTTTTCTGAACTCCTGTTTTTCTTAGCACCCTGTAAAGGTTTCTTCTAATTGTTTTGTTTTCCATTCTAATTATTTATGCTCTTAATCTAACGACAATGTTAAATTTAAATCGATGCAAAGATATAAATTTAAATTATTGAACAAATGAATACATTGTTCAAATATAATAATTATAATGAATAAATTAATTGTTTTAACACTTATTAACCACAACGGAATAATTATGGTATTTGATAATATAATAGGAGTTTAAGCCTTTGCAATCATTTCAATCCATTCTTTTTTCAGGAAACTATATACTTCCAGGTTCAGGAATTTATTATGGTGTTTTTCACCATCGCGTTCTATTCCTTCAAATTGGAAATTTAAGCGTTTTGCAATTGCTGAACTTTTTTCGTTTCCAACAGCAACTTTAATTTGAACCCTGTTTAAATTGAGGTTACGGAATGCAAAATCGACAAGTTTTGATACCGATTTTGTCATAATACCTTTTCCTTGAAAGCTTTCAATTAACCAGTATCCTAATTCGGTTTTACAGTTTAAATGGTCGGTTTCTTTATATGCAATTAAACCAGCAAATTCACCTTTGTACCAAATTGAATAAATCTCATCACGTTTAGTTAAAGGGATATTTAATACTGATTTAATAAAATCTTCAGTATCTGAAACTTTTCTTGTTTGATCAACAAAAGGCAACCATTTTTTGAGAAAAGTGCGGTTTTTATTTATTGCTTCAAAAATTATTTCAGCATATGATAATTTGATTCTTTCCAGTTGAAGGTGATCATCAATTCTCAGGTATTCCATAATTAATTAATTAGGAGTTTAAAATTAAATTAAAAATTGTTTTAATATTCTGTTATTTCGATATTTGGGCAACTTTTTCATATTAAAAAGGTTTATGAAAAATTGAGAGAATTAAATATATTTGCTGCAATTAAAAACAAATGCAATGAAAAGATTAATAATCGTACTGGTTTGGGGAGTTATTTTATCATTATCATTTTCTTTGAATGAACAGGAAAATAGCAGAAAGAAGGTTTTGATTTCAACATCTTTTGGTGATATTAAAATAGAGTTATATAATGAAACTCCGTTACACCGCGATAATTTTATAAAATTGGTAAATGAAGGTTTTTATAATGATCTATTA
>JABMQB010000040.1 GCA_013203525.1 Mariniphaga sp. | reverse complement strand
TTGCCAAAAATAAAATTGAAATTTTTTCAGAGGTTCAAGGCGTTTTAAATTTTAGCAAAAAAGACTTAAAAACCGGAACCCATTATTTGAAAAACGAAATAATTTTAAGTATTAATACAGATGAGCATCTGGCTAATTTGAGGTCATTAAAAACGAATCTTCATAATTCTTTATTGCTAATTATGCCCGATATAAAAATAGATTTCCCTTTAGAATATGAAAAATGGCAAATTTATCTATCCTCGTTTGAAGTCGATGATCGATTATTGGAATTACCTGAAACAGCATCCGACAGAGAAAGATTCTTCCTTATCGGGAAAAACATCTACACTCAATATTATAATGTCGAAAATCTTGATGTTAGGTTAAGTAAATATACAATTCGAGCACCTTATAATGGAGTGCTTACTGAAGCATTGGTAACACAGGGGAGTTTAATACGTCAAGGACAAAAATTAGGTGAATTTATTAATGAATATTCTTATGAAATGGAATTGGCTATAAATAGTAGTTTTCTTGATTTTGTAAAAATTGGAAATCCAGTAACGTTAAATAATATTGAACACACAAAAAGTTGGCAGGGGAAAGTTATACGGATTAATGGAAAAATTGATCAGGCTTCACAAACTTTCAGAGTTTTTATTGAAGTAAACGCTAACGATTTGCGCGAAGGTATGTATTTGGAAGCTGATTTAGTTGCCAGGTCCGAAACAAACGCTTACGAGATAGACAGAAAATTACTCTTTAAAAACAATAAACTTTTTGCAGTAAAAGATTCAAGTTTATATCTGATACAAATAAATCCGGTTTATTTCAATGAAAAAACAGTAGTAGTTAAGGGTTTGAAAGATGGCACAAAACTAATTTCCAAGCCTTTGCCCGGAGCATTTGAGGGCATGAAAGTGAAGATTAATAGTGGAAATAAAGCAAAATAATTATTCATGAAACGAGTTTGGAAAGTGTATCCACAAAAGGCAATGTTTATAGAGCGAGTTCCATACTTTACCATTGAAAAACAATAAATTTTAAACGTGTGAAAAATATTCTTGCATATTTTATAAAATATCATGTTGCAGTAAATATCATAGTAATTGTATTTATTTCTTTTGGTATAGCAGGTGCCTTGTCAATGAAATCATCGTACCAGCCACTTTTTGATACAAGAAATATCAGCATAAGTGTTAATTATCCCGGTGCATCACCTGGTGAGATGGAAGAAGGCGTAGTGCTTAAGATTGAAAATAATCTGAAAGGCATTGTTGGTATCTATAAAGTAACTTCGGTTTCAAAAGAAAACTCGGCAGTAATAAATATTGAAATTGAACGTGGGAAAAATATCGATGTGGTTTTGGCTGATGTTAAGAACGCAGTAGATAAAGTCCCATCCTTTCCAATTGGCATAGAACCTCCCATTATTTCAAAGGTTGAAAATATTAGAGAAACTATTACTTTCACTTTAAGTGGAGAAAATATTCCACTAACCACATTAAAGCAAATTGCACGTGAAATAGAATCAGACTTGAGAAATTTAAAAGGAATTTCTCAGATTACTTTAAGTGGTTTTCCTGAACAAGAAATTGAAATTGCTTTGCGCGAGAAAGATTTAAGAGCTTACAATCTTTCTTTCGAAACTGTTGCAAATGCTATAAAGCAAACCAATCTACTTATTACCGGTGGCAGCATTAAAACAAATACCGAGGAGTATTTAATAAGAGCTAACAACAGAAAATATTATGCCGATGAACTTCATGCTTTGGTTATAAGAGCTGATAAATCGGGAAATATTATTCGACTAAGCGATGTTGCTGATGTTAAAGATAAATGGTCTGAAACACCCGACAGGATTTTTTACAACGGCAAAATTGCAGCTAGTATTTCTATCAGTAATACAAATAACGAAGATATGCTCGCTGCCGCCGAAAAAGTTAGAGCATACATTAAAAGTTTTAATAATCAGAATGAAAATTTAAAAATAAATATTACCAGTGATTTATCTATAACTCTATTACAACGGACAAACTTGCTTTTGGAAAACATTTTTTACGG
>JABMQB010000412.1 GCA_013203525.1 Mariniphaga sp. | reverse complement strand
GAAACATCACCTGCCTGAGTTTCAATAATTGGAAGTGCGGTTAACGAACCTCCTCCTTTTACTTTATCTTTTAGAACTTCCGGAAGATCATTCATTTGGGCAGCAACCTCATCCGATTCAATAATTTTTGCTGCTCTTTCCAACAAACGCGAGTGCAGATAAAATACATCACCCGGATAAGCTTCACGGCCCGGTGGACGACGAAGTAGCAACGAAACCTCACGATACGAAACTGCTTGTTTTGAAAGGTCGTCATATATAATTAAAGCATCACGCCCGGTATCGCGGAAAAACTCTCCGATAGAAGCCCCTGCATAAGGTGCATAAAATTGAAGAGCTGCCGGTTCAGCTGCAGTTGCTGCAACAATAACGGTATAATCCATAGCTCCATGTTTTTCAAGGGTGGCTGCAATATTTGCAACTGTAGAACCTTTTTGCCCTACTGCTACATAAATACAATAAACAGGTGTTCCCTTTTCAAAGTTTTCGCGCTGATTGATAATAGTATCAATAGCTACAGCAGTTTTACCTGTCTGGCGGTCGCCAATTATTAACTCACGCTGCCCTTTCCCAATTGGGATCATAGCATCAATAGATTTTAAACCAGTTTGAAGTGGTTGTTTTACGGGTTGACGGAAGATAACACCCGGAGCTTTACGCTCAAGTGGCATTTCAAGCAATTCACCCTGAAGATCGCCTTTCCCATCTATTGGATTACCAATGGTGTTAATAACACGCCCAAGAAGGCCTTCACCAACCATAATTGAAGCAATATGGCGTAACCGTTTAACAGTGTCGCCTTCTCCAACTTTTTCGGTCGGACCCAATAAAACGGCTCCAACATTATCTTGTTCAAGGTTAAGGATGATACCTTTTATCCCACTTTCAAATTCGATCATCTCGTTTGCTTCGACATTTGAAAGCCCGTAGATCCGGGCAATTCCATCGCCCACCTGTAATACGGTTCCAACCTCTTCAAGTTCAACTTCAGTTTTAAAGCCTTCTAATTGTTTTTTAAGAATTTGAGATACTTCAGCAGGTTTTATATTAGCCATTTCAACTATTTTTATACTAGAATAATCAGTTATTATATTTCGGTTTCAAGTAGCGCTGCTTTAACTTTCTTAAGCTGAGTTGCCAGGCTTGCATCGAACTGTTTGTCTTCAATCCGTAATATCATTCCACCAATAATTTCAGGATTAATTTTCCCTGTCAGTTCAACCGTTGAATCCAGTTCTTTTTCAAGAATTTGTTTCACTTTTTCCACGGTTTCCTCTGACAATTCTGAAGCAATGGTCATTACCGCAGTTTTTATGCCCATGTCTTTCCGCGACAAATCAAGAAAATTACGGCAAACTCGGGGAATGAGCAACTCTCGTTTGTTTTCAGCAATCAGATTTATAAATTTCAGTGTCAATTCATGAACTGAATTTGAGAATATTTCTGAAAACAGTTTTATTTTTTTTGAAGTTTTTACAATCGGGCTTTCCAGGAAAAGGATAAAATCAACCGATTGGTTGCACACATCCATTACCGTTTCTATATCGGTTTTAAATGTATCAAGCAATTCCTTTTCCTTTGCCAAAGAAAAAAAAGCTTTTGCGTACCTGACTGTAATTATACTTTCGTTCATGAAATTAATTCAACTTTATATCATCAAGCAGTCCGTTAACCATTTTTTCCTGTTCGGTTGAATCGGCCAGTTCTTTCTTAATCAGTTTCTCAGCAATTTTAACTGAGAGTTCTGCGACCTGAATTTTTATTGCATCGATGGCTGCAATTTTTTCTGATTCAATTTGTTGCCGGGCATAGTCAATGCTTTTTTGCGTTTCTTGGTTTGCTTTTTCCTTGGCTTCGGCTACTATTTTATCTTTTAATTCCCAGGCTTCTTTCAGGATGGCTTCCTTTTCACGGCGAGCCTCCCTGATAATTTTTTCATTATCGGCTTTTAATCCTTCAACCTCTTCGCGAGCCCTGTCAGCAGCATTCAAAGCATTTGCAATAGATTCTTCCCTTTCTTTTAAAAGATTCAGAATTGGTTTCCATGCAAATTTCCGAAGGATAAGAAGAACTATCCCGAAAATAATGACCATCCAAAATATCGTACCCGGATTTGGAGTAACTAAACCCATAACCTTAATTTTTTTAAGTTAACGGCAACAAAAACCCCGGTAATCCCGGAGGATTGTTGCCAATTTTTTTGCTATACGAGAACAACAAGTGCACAGACGATCACAGCAAAGAAGGCAACTCCTTCGATTAATGCTGCAGAAACGATCAAGTTTGCGCGGATATCGCCACTTGCTTCCGGTTGACGGGCAAGCGCTTCCATAGCGCTTGCACCAATTTTACCTATACCCATACCTGCGGCAAGTGTTGCAAGCGCGGCACCAAATGCAGCGCCTAATTTTGCTAATCCATCGTAGGTAGCTGCAAGCGTTTCCGCATCAATTCCATCGGTTACTTGTAATAAAGCTGTTAAAATTGCTGATAACATAGCATTTAATTTAAATTATTAATATTTAATGGTGTTCGGCTGTTGCCATTCCAAAATACAGGGCCGACAACAACGTAAAAACATATGCTTGTATAAATGATACCAAAATATCGAGTAGTAAAATAAAAACCGAAAATGCTACTGAAACCGGGCTTATTGCAGCTCCGGCAACTGCTCCCATTGTACTACTGAAAATAAATATCAGGCTTACAAATACCATAACAATCAGGTGTCCAGCCAGCATATTCGCGAATAACCGCATCATAAGTACAAATGGTTTTGTAATTACTCCCGACAATTCAACAATGAGCATTAACGGGATGGGAAATTTTAACCACCAGGGTACTTCAGGGTTATATATTTCTTTCCAGTAATGCTTGTTGCCATTTATGGCTGTTAAAATAAAAGTAAAAAGTGCCAGCGCGAGGGTAACGGAAATATTGCCTGTTACATTGGCTCCAAACGGGAAAATAGGGATTAGCCCGATAAAGTTATTGATCAGTATAAAAAAGAAAAGCGATAGCAAAAAGGGCATAAACTTTTCATATTTTTTATCGCCGATTGCTTGTTTGGCAACTTCGTCCCGAATAAATATAATAATAGGTTCGACAAGGTTTTGAAGCCCTCTGGGCGCTTTACCTGTGTTCCGCCTTGTTGACCGCGCAACCGAAAGGAACAACCATAATATTACCAATGCAGCAACCAATGCTCCTGCAACCGTTTTGGTCATCGAAAGGTCAATGGGTTTACCTATTTCAGTACCATGGCTATCAAGTTCAACAATTTTTCCCTCATACTCTTCGCTATGTGAAATCCTGTATCCTTTATAATCGTTGTTCGCATGATGAAATTTCGATGACATAAAAACAACAAGGCTTCTACCCCCATGTAATTCAGGATTTTTGCTGTATAAAATTACTGGAAGTGGAACACTGATATGTTTATCGCCAATTGTTGTTATATGCCAGTCGTATGCATCAGAAACGTGTTCAATTACATACTTACCTGCATCAAATTTTTCATCAGCATGGTTGTCGGTAATATGCTCTGCTTGTTCGGCGCGTTCATCTGAATTATGGTCAGATTCTTCAACATGGGGCTGAGCAGAAATATGGGTAAAGTTTACTACCAGAAGGGCAAGAAAAATAAGTGCAACTTTAACAAATCTCAACATATATTAACTGGTAATTTTTTGAGTGTCCACAAATTTATAAGTTTTTTCTTATGTTGGGTCGAAAAATTAAAAATTATAGCCATTTATTAACAATGTTTAAACTGACCAAAATTTAAGATAATTACCTTTTGAAATTTGCGAAATACAGAATCAATCTTTTGATTTTTGATTCAATGTCCGAATAAATTTTGTGAGGCTGGCAACTTCCACTGTGGTATAAACGATATACAGAATCATCACAACAATAACAAAAGCAATAGCCTTTTCGGTACTAACTGACAGATAAATAACGATAAAGGCTGCATAAACAATTAATTTCAGAAAAGTGGCTACCATATTCATGCGGGCAAATTTTGCCAGATTTTTTTTTGCTAAATTCAATTGCCAGGCATGAGCACACACGGTGAATGCATAAAAAAGCACAAGTGCAATTGAATAAACCGGGAGATAATAATCAGCCAAAAACCATTTAAATACAATAAAACCAACAACAATCAGGGCTATTGAAACCAGGCTGATTTTAATTAAAAATTTTTGTATTTCTGAACTCATTTTTTTAGTAGATTTCGAATGCCGTATAATATTGAAACAACCACTGAAACAATCATTAATATAAAGGTAAACCAATAAAAATCATTGTTCAGCCATTGGTCAATTTTGTATCCTCCAAATGTGCCAAAAGCAATAATGGCCATCATTTCAAATCCAAGGCTGGAATACCTTATAAAATCATTTGATTTTTTTCTTTTGTTATTTGATTTTTGCCGGATCATCGGATTGGTTTCCCATAATACAGTTGCCCGTAAAAACTGAACCAGGTTCAACCGAAAGTTTGCCGGTTATAATTTCCCCGCTAATTTTAGAGCTAGCTTTCATACTCAGCAAATCTTTTGCATTAATTTTACCTTTCACCTGCCCTGAAATTTCAATATTATTACATAAAATTTCTCCTTCGATCTTGCCATTTGCTCCAACCACCAAACGACCTTTCGCTTTAATATTTCCTTTTAATTCGCCATCAATCCTGATATCACCTTCGGTGATTATGTCTCCGGTTATTTTTGTTCCGTTACTAACCAGGTTTATGTTTTGCCCTTCTGATTCATTATTCATCCTTGATATTGTTTTAGCCATGGCATTTGATATTATTTCTTTATTATTCGCTTTTCTGAAAGAGGAGCTGAAAATACAAAATTTATGAATCTCCTGCAATTAGAGCCAAAAATAAATATACTTTATAACTTTTAAATATAATTCATACTCAACATTATATCTTATCTCCATCATATGCCCATTTCAGGAAAATACTCCCCCACGTAAATCCGGCACCAAAAGCTGTCAGAATAATATTATCGTTTTTGCGTAATTGTTTTTCATAATCGTAAAGGCAAAGCGGGATTGTAGCGGCAGTTGTATTTCCGAATTTTTCAATATTAACCATTACCTTATTGATATCAAGCCCTACCCTTCGGGCAGTAGCATCAATAATGCGCAAATTAGCCTGATGTGGAACCAACCAATTAATATCATCTGCTTTCAACCCGTGCTTTTCCATAATTTCTTTAGTAACATCCGCCATTCCCGAAACTGCATGTTTAAAAACGGCTTGCCCCTCCTGATATACAAAATGTTCTTCATTTTGAACAGTCTCAAGCGTGGCAGGGCGCAATGAACCACCTGCTTTCATATGAAGATGGTGGCGTCCTAAGCCATTAACATGGTGGATATAATCTATCAATCCTATTTCTTCAGTAGTAGGCTCAAGTAAAACAGCGGTACCGGCATCACCAAAAAGCGGACTGGTGTTACGATCCTTGTAATTTATAATTGAGGACATCATATCGGCACCAACAACAATAACTTTTTTATATTTCCCCGATTCTATAAATTGTGCTGCAGTTGCCAATGAATAAATAAATCCTGAACATGCTGCATTTACATCGAAACTCCATCCCCGTTTTATTCCTACTTTGTGACAAATTATATTAGCTGTTGCCGGAAAAGGTAAATCGGGTGTTATTGTTGCACAAAGGAGTAAATCAATTTCATCAGGAAGTATTCCCTTCTTATCAAGTAACTGTTGAACAGCTGCAGCTCCCATATCGCTGGTAGCCTTTCCCGGCTCCTTTAGAATCCTTCGTTCTTTTATGCCAATTCTTTGCATAATCCATTCATCCGAAGTATCAACCATCGTACTTAATTCCTCATTCGTTAACCGATACTCCGGGAGGAATGCCCCTACCCCGGTAATTGCTGCTCTAATTTTTTTCATATTTAACTTTTCATCTGAAATATTAGTTTAAACTATTAAATCACAGATGTTTATATATTAATGATTTAAAAATTTGAAGATGTGAATTTAGAAGTAATTAGTGAATAAGCAAAAGAATATAGCATTAATTTTCAATGCAACTACTTGTAGAACAAATAGTTAAAAGATTCGAAAATGCATTTGTGGCGTAAAAAAACCCGGGCTTAATCCGGGCTTCTCCAATTTTGTTAAACGGCAATATCTTTTTCAATTACCTGTTTCCCTTTATAATATCCGCACTCAGGGCAAACATGGTGGTATTTTACAGTTGTACCACAATTTGAACATGTAGCCAGAGTTGCAACAGTTGCTTTGTAATGAGTTCTGCGTTTATCTCTGCGCGATTTCGATATTTTATGCTTTGGATGTGCCATTATATTTATATTTAATTATTATTCCTTAATTTTTTTAAAGCATCCCAACGTTGATCCGGTTCGTGCTCCTTTTCTTTAATAGTATATTTACTTATCTGATCAAGCATTTGCACGCTACATTTATTTTTTCCGTTTTTATCTTTCGGATGAATATGCCGTGCCGGTATACTTAATACAATATATTCATACAATAACTGAGCTACATTAATAAAATCCTCATCAGGTGAAATCCATAAAACATCATCACCATCTTCAAACTGCCCGTCTCCAAATTTAATAAACAAAGAAGTTTTGAATTTTACTGGCTGATCGTAAATTTCAAGGCACCTATCGCAAGTAAGTTCTACCGTTCCTTTAATATTAAAAAAAAGAGTCAGCAAATTACTTCTTTTTTCAAACTTTACTTTTGCAATTACACTGGCATTTTCAACCAAACTTTCATCAATTAGCTCAAAGAACTTGTTTTCGACCTGATATTCATATTCATGAATACCTTCCTGTAAGCCTTTAAAGGCAATATTATATATCGAGGTTTTACCCACGGTTTTTTAAAAAGTGCAGCAAAAGTATAAATTTTATTTAAATGGCTAAAATAATCAACAAAATATTTTATTGGATTGAAACGAAGCAGTTACCCTTTTTTTAGTAAAATGCGGAAAGTAGTACCTTTATTTATTTCACTTTGTTTAATAAATATTTTGCCTTTGTGGTAAATTTCAATAATTCGCTTTGCCAGAGACAAGCCCAATCCCCACCCTCTTTTTTTAGTAGAATAACCAGGCTGGAAAATGGTTTTAAATTGCGATTTCGGAATTCCTTTCCCGGTGTCAGTAATATCAATCCTGATATTTTCCTCTTTTTTTGAAATAGAAATAATTATTTTCCCGTGATTATTTTCCATTGCATTGATAGCATTTTTGCAAAGGTTTTCAATTACCCAGGAGAATAAAGCCATATTTAAAGGTGCTGTACAAACCAAATTTTCATCAAATGATGTTTCAAACTTTACTTTATTTGAAAAACGTGACTTCAGATAATTAATCGTACTACTAAGAACTTCAACAACATTAGTTTGAAGTAATTCGGGTGCTGATCCAATTTTTGAAAAGCGCTCTGTAATTTTTTCAAGACGTTGAATATCCTTTTCAAATTCCTGAATAAGACCCGGATCAATGTCTTTTAGTTTCAGAATTTCGATCCATGCCATAAGAGCCGATATTGGAGTACCTAATTGATGGGCAGTTTCTTTCGACATTCCCACCCACACCTGGTTTTGTTCGGCTTTGCGTGAAGCGCTAAATGCATAATAAGCAATTCCTATAAATAAAAAAATTACGAGCATTTGCACAAAAGGAAAAAGTCGAAGATTACGAAGCAAATACGATTCACGATAATACAAATATTGAATTTGCCCCTCACCAAGATTTATTACAATGGGATCACCTTTTTTTTTCATTTTTCCTAATTCTCTTAACAATACGGCTTCTTTTCGTGCTTCGTTGTATTTTATATTTTTATCTCCATAATAATGGCCTTCCTGGTCGATAATATTTCCATCCTGATCAGTAATTATAATAGGGATAGTAGTATTGTCCAGGGTAATTTTCCAGGGTAATATTAAATCTGCATTGGTTGAACTGACGGCAATCATCTTGGTGGCATCAGCTAATAATATTGCTTTTTTGCGTTCTTCTTCAGCCATATTGCCTGTTATCCATTGGGTATAGAACAATGAACCAAGGCCTATAATTATGGCCGTAAAAAGAAGTAAAATTTTCCAACGGCGTTTTTTTAAGTAGAAATTCAAAATATATGTTGTATTTTGTTCTTATCTAGCAAGAACGGAATATACGAATTATTTATTTTGCAAGCATCTCTTTTATTGCCCTATAAATTCCTTTCATATCGAAACCACACTCCTTATACAGTTCCTCAGGTGTTCCTTGTTCAATAAATAAATCGGGCACGCCCAGCATTTTTATTTTTGCTAAGTACCCATTTTCAACCATAAATTCAGCAATTGCACTTCCAAATCCACCTTTAATTACTCCATCTTCTACTGTAACAATTTTATCAAATTTAGAAAATACTTTGTGCAGCAATTCAGTATCAAGCGGTTTTATAAACCTCATATCGTAATGTGTAGCAGCAATATTTTCTTTTGCCAGTTTTTTAACCGCCCCTTGAGCAAATATCCCCGGTTTACCAATAGATAGGATTGCAATATCATTGCCTTCTGATAATGTCCTTGCCTTACCTATTTCAATTTTTTCAAAATCTTTTTTCCAATTGGCAAAAACTCCGCATCCTCTGGGGTATCGAATAGAAAAAGGGCCAGTCCCTTCCAATTGTGCAGTATACATCAAGTTTCGCAATTCAATTTCATCCATTGGGGCAGAGACTATCATGTTGGGTATATTACGCATATAAGCAAGATCAAAAATCCCATGATGAGTAGCACCATCTTCACCCACAAGGCCTGCACGATCGAGGCAAAAAACAACATGCAAATTCTGAATGGCTACATCATGGACAACCTGATCGTATGCACGTTGCATGAAGGTTGAATATATATTACAAAATGGAATTAGTCCCTGTGTTGCCATTCCTGCTGAAAATGTTACGGCATGTTGTTCAGCAATGCCAACGTCAAACGAACGGTCGGGCATTTTTTCCATCATCAGGTTTAATGAACATCCTGAAGGCATGGCAGGTGTAATTCCCACAATTTTTTTATTTTGTTCTGCAAGCTCAACAATGGTTTCCCCAAAAACATTTTGAAATTTTGTTGCTTTTTCAATCTCACAATCGCATGAATAAATTTCGCCTGTTGATTTATTAAATTTACCTGGTGCATGAAATTGGGTTTGATTTAATTCAGCATGTTTATACCCTTTCCCTTTCTGAGTGATTACATGAAGTAATTTGGGGCCCGGAATAGCCTTCAGGTCTTGTAAAACTTTTGTAAGATAAACCACATCATGTCCGTCAACAGGACCAAAATACCTGAAATTAAATGCTTCAAACAGATTATTCTGTTTTAACAAAATGTTTTTTAAAGCATGTTGATTCTTTTGAATTAATCTTCTGGTCCTGGAACCAAAT
Organism: Mariniphaga sp.; assembly: GCA_013203525.1. GTDB lineage: Bacteria > Bacteroidota > Bacteroidia > Bacteroidales > Prolixibacteraceae > JABMQB01. The sequence continues at coordinate 420 of JABMQB010000412.1, read as the reverse complement.
CCATCGAGTTTTCCCAGGCCTTCCCATACATCTTTTTTAAACCGGTTATATGTTTGTGATTTGGAAATTTTAAGCAAATATTGATTAAGTATCCCGACACTGGGATCAATAGCCATATTGTTATCGTTCAAAATTACCAGAAGGTCGGAATTCTGAGCTCCGGCATTATTTAATCCTTCGAAAGCCATTCCTCCGGTCATTGCCCCATCGCCAATTACAGCAACAATTTTACGGTCAGAATTATCTTTTAAAGCAGATGCAACTGCCATTCCTAATGACGCTGAAATTGATGTTGATGCATGTCCGGTTCCAAAAGTATCGTATTCACTTTCAGCCCTTTTTGGAAAACCACTTATTCCTTTGTACTTTCGATTAGTATGAAAAGTATCCCTGCGCCCGGTAATAATTTTATGCCCATAT
>JABMQB010000411.1 GCA_013203525.1 Mariniphaga sp. | reverse complement strand
GAAAAACAAATTACTGATGCAAAAGTTTTATGGTATGTAAACGGAGTTTTAAGTGATACCTTAATCTTTAATGACGACTTTAATGGCTATACAACTAATTATTTCTATTTCCCCACAGAAGGGAATACCTATAGCGTTAAAATAGTAAAAGGTGGCTTTCGAAACGTGTCTGCTACAAACTATGTTCCTTCTGAAGTAAAAATAAAAAATCTTGAGGTTACTGAACTTGCCGGGATTGATGAAGAGAAATCAGCCTATACATCAATTTCATTAACCTTCAAAGACCCAATTGCAACACAAAATTTTTATGAAATTATTGTTTCACCAGTTGGTGAGGATAAGCAGAAGTTCAGGCTATGGAGTTCGGATAAAATTATTACTGCAGAAGTATATTATCCTTCACCCTTAGCAGTCGAGGCAAAGAATCCACGGCGATTATTATTTAACGATAAACATTTCAATGGAAAGGAAAAAAATATAATCCTTTATTATGAGCCTCCTCAATTTGAAAACATTCATCGACGCTGGATTGGGTTTCATATAATCGATATTCATCTTCGTTCAGTTACAGAAGAATATTATAATTATTATACTTCAATGCTTCAGCATAAAAACAACCAGGAATCTGATATTCTTTATGGATTGGGCGAACCTGTAAATGTATATAGCAATATTGAAGGAGGATATGGAGTTTTTGCCGGGTACTATGGTGATGCAAAAACCTGTATCGTTGATACACTGACAGTATATTATAAATGAAAAAAATAGTACTTATAGTATTTATACTTTTCCCATTATATGGGTTGTGCCAGAAAAATACAACTGTTAGTGGATATATTTTTGACGCAGAAACAAATGAACCATTAATTGGTGCTAATATTTTTGAGGTTTCGAGCAAAAATGGCACTATAAGTAATGAATTTGGATTTTACAGTTTGTCCTTTCCCAAAAATGATTCGTCGCAGTTAATCATTTCATTTATCGGATACAATACCCTTTCAACAAAAACTATCACCTCTGATCATTTTTCTTTTTACCTAATCCCCGGAATTGATTTAGAAGAGGTTACAGTTTCTAAAAACAAAAAAGGAGATTTTATAAGAAGCAACGAAACCGGAATTATAAAACTTCAGGCAAAACAGATAAAAGAACTTCCCAACTTTTTTGGTGAGGCCGATATTATTAAAACCTTACAACTTACTCCCGGAATTCAATCAGGTGGAGAGGCCAATTCAAATTTATATGTTAGAGGAGGAAGCCCCGATCAAAACCTTATTTTATTGGATGGACAACCATTGTACTATGTAGCCCATTTTGGTGGTTTTATCTCTATCTTTAATACCGATGCTATTAGTGACGTCACTATGATTAAGGGGGGATTCCCTGCAAGATATGGCAACAGGCTTTCTTCGGTACTTGATATCAGGATGAAGGAAGGAAACTTAAAAAAATACAGTGGTCAAGGTACTATTGGCTTGCTTTCATCAAAAATTTCATTTGAAGGTCCACTTATTAAGGATAAATCATCATTTATTATTTCGGCCAGAAAAAATTTATTGCCACTAATAAAAATTGTTGGAGCCGGTTTTGACTATCGGTTTTCTGATATAAATGCAAAATTGAACTATAAGGTTTCTGAAAAAGATAAATTATTTTTAAGTTTTTATCTGGGTAATGATGATGTTAATATTAAAAACAGTACCAGTTATAATAATACAAAACAAAACGACAAGAGGTCAACAAAATGGGGTAATATTCTAGGTGCACTAAGTTGGAACCATATATTCTCCAATAAACTATTCAGCAACAATACGCTTTCGTATACCAGTTATAATTACACAAATGACTTTTATTATGCATTAAATTCTGATTCGGTAAATACGAAAATTGATAGCAAAATAAATTCAGGAATAACCGACATAATTTTAAAATCAGATTTTACCTGGTATGTAGATCCAAAATATCATATAAAGTTTGGGCAAGCTACCTATTGGCATAAATTTATTCCAAATGCTGAGGATTATTTAGTCGAAGTAAGTGATCAACCTACTGTTGATACATCATATGCATCGGTTATGAAGGCTTTTGAATCCGCCCTTTTCTTTGAAAACAATCTTCAATTAAAACATTTTGGAGCAAATCTGGGAATACGCCTTTCCTCGTATTATATCCATAATCAAACCTACTTTTCGATAGAACCTAGAATTCTTTTAAACCTGATTCTAACAGAATCTTTTTCGATTAAATATTCCTTTTCCAAGATGAATCAAAATGTTCATTTATTATCCTATTCCGGTGTAGGAATGCCATCAGATTATTGGATGCCAAGCAATCAAATTGTAAAACCTGAAAAATCATTTCAAAATACAATTGGAATTAATAAAAGCCTTAGAAAGGGAAAATATGAAATAAGCCTTGAATCATATTATAAAAAAATGGATAATTTGATAGCCTTTAAACCTGGTAAGTCATTAATCAGCCATCTGGGTGACTGGACAAGTCTTATAGAAAAAGAAGGAATTGGTAAGTCATATGGTGTTGAATTTCTATTCCAAAAAATAACAGGTAAAACAACGGGTTGGCTTGGAACAACTATTTCAAAATCAACAAGGAAATTTCAAAACCTAAATAACGGAAAGATATTCCCTTTTAAATACGATAGGATGTTTGATGCAAGCCTGGTTATTACTCATAAGATTTCTGAAAATATTACTCTTTCTGGAAACTGGACCTTTGGTTCAGGTTATCCGGTAACTTTACCCACTGAAAGATATTTCAGCGATATCGGTGATATTTATGTCTATGAGAATATAAATGCATTTCGAATGAGAGACTACCATCGTTTAGATTTGGCTATAAATTTCAAAGCAAAAACTTCGTGGGGCGAACGTATCTGGACAATCAGTTTTTTTAATGTTTATAACCGCAAAAATCCATATTTCTATTTCTTCCAACATGAATATCTATCAGTTCCTATTGAGGGCGGTCATGGCATAACCGGTGTTTTAGGAGATATGCACCTGTATCAGAAAAGTTTATTTCCATTTTTCCCATCATTCGCATACAGTTTTAAATTTTAAATTATGAAAAAATTAATTCTTCTATTCGTAATTACATTTGCCTCAAGTCAAATGTCTAATGCTCAAATATATGTCGGTATTGAGGGAAGCATTTTATATCCATTCGCAACACTTGCTAACGAAGTAGATGCAGGATATGGACCATCTCTTTCGCTTGGATATATAATTAAAAACAAAGTCGTTGTTTCAGCCGGATATGAATTACTGTTTTTTAGTACACTACAGCAGGAATTTCGTCTTCAATCGGGATATGTCTCATTTAAATACTTAATTATCAATAAAAAAATCAATCCATATCTGGGATTTCAAGTGGGAAATTATCAATATTCAAAATATCTTACACCAACTTTAAATGCAAAAGAGAATGCATTCGGGATTAGGCCCATGGCAGGAATCAAAACTAATTCGGGATTAACAGATAAGCTTAAAATAGATATCTCAACATCATTTTCAAAAATCTTCTTTAAGAACAATTATAAGTTTTTAAGTCTTAAAATTGGATTGCACTATTACTTTTAAAACAGATTTTCCATATATCCTGAATTATCAAACATAAAAAATCCCAGATCAACCAACCCGGGATTTTGAAATATATTTAAGTTGTTTATCCTTTTAACGCCTCGGCACCACTTACAATCTCAAGTATTTCATTAGTTATGGTTGCCTGCCTTGCTTTGTTATATTGTAAAGTTAAATCGTTAAGCATTTCCGATGCATTGTCGGTTGCCTGGTGCATAGCAGTCATACGGGCACCATGTTCGGCTGCATGCGAATCAAGTAATGCTTTATAAAATTGGATTTTTAACGAACGTGGAATTAATTCCTGAATAATATATTCTTTCGAAGGTTCGTATATAAAATCAAAATTGGTGGTTTCTTCTTCTCCTTCTTCCATTTCAACCGGAAGGAATTTTTCGGCAGTTCCAATTTGTACAGCTGCATTTTTAAATTGGTTGTAAACCAGCTCCACACAATCGTATTCGCCATTGGCAAACTTCTGCATTACTTCGGTTGCTATTGCTGATACATTGTCAAAAGTTAATTCTTCGAACAATTCATTTTTGTTTCCTGCAACATTCAATTTAAAATGTTTCAACTGACGCTCGCCTTGTTTTCCCACAGCCAGAAAATCGATATTACCCTGTTGCAATTGCTGGCTGTATTTTGTGTAAGCCAGCTCGGCTGCTTTTTTCGAAACATTGGAGTTAAAACCTCCACATAATCCCCGGTTCGATGAAATTAAAACAACCAATACTTTATTGCATTCACGGGCTTGTGTGTATGCCGAATCTTCCGAACTTTCGAGGCTTGTACTCAGCGATGATAAAATCTGGTACATTTTATCGGCATAGGGCCTTATTTGCATAATAGCATCCTGCGTCTTTTTCAACTTAGCTGCCGATACCATTTTCATGGCACTGGTTACCTGCCGGGTTGTTTTTATGGATGCAATCCTTATCCGTATTTCTTTTAATCCAGCCATCTATTAATGCTTGAATGATAGAATTACTGAATTACTGAATTGAAAATTTTTTAAATCAATCATTCAGCCCTTCAGTCTTTCAATCCTTAACTTTTATATTTATCAGCCACTTCGACTGCAACTTTCTTTAAAACTTCTTCTACTTCTGTGGTTAAACTCCCATCACGCAAAACATCAAGTGTTTTACGGTGCTTCATTTCCATCATTTCAAGGAAGCTGGTTTCAAATTCTTTTACTTTTTCAATCGGAACATTCCGCAATAATTCTTTTGACCCGCAATAAATAATTGCGATCTGATGTTCAATTTTCATGGGAACATACTGCCCCTGTTTCAAAATCTCCACATTTTTACGCCCTTTGTCAAGAACACGCATGGTAGCAACATCGAGGTCGGAGCCAAATTTTGAGAAAGCTTCCAGTTCACGGAACTGTGCCTGGTCAAGTTTTAATGTTCCGGCAACTTTTTTCATTGATTTAATTTGGGCATTTCCCCCAACACGTGATACGGAAATCCCCACGTTAATAGCAGGTCTTATTCCCGAGTTAAACAGGTCAGGCTCCAGAAAAATCTGGCCATCTGTAATAGATATCACATTAGTTGGGATATAAGCGGCAACATCACCTGCCTGTGTTTCAATTATAGGAAGAGCGGTAAGGGATCCCCCCCCCTTAATTTTATTCTTTAATGATTCAGGAATATCATTCATTTTTTTCGCCACATCATCTGAATTGATGATTTTCGCAGCTCTTTCAAGAAGCCGGGAATGAAGATAAAACACGTCACCCGGATAAGCTTCTCTGCCAGGTGGTCTTCTAAGCAGAAGAGAAACCTCGCGATAAGAGACTGCCTGTTTTGAAAGGTCATCATAAATTACAAGAGCAGCACGGCCGGTATCCCTGAAATATTCACCAATGGCTGCACCGGCATAAGGAGCATAGAATTGTGCCGGAGCCGGATCTGCTGCAGTTGCCAGAACGATAACTGTATATTTAAGAGCATCCTGTTCTTCAAGTGTTTTAACGATATTTGCTACGGTTGAACCTTTTTGTCCAATAGATACATAAATACAAAAAACAGGTTCTCCTTTATCCCAATTCTCCTTTTGATTAATGATAGTATCAATAGCAATTGATGTTTTCCCTGTTTTCCGGTCGCCGATGATCAATTCCCGCTGTCCCCTGCCGATTGGGATCATGGAGTCAATGGCTTTGATGCCCGTTTGTATGGGTTCGTTTACCGGTTGACGAAAAATTACTCCTGGTGCTTTTCGTTCAAGTGGCATTTCATAAAGGTCTCCTTTAATTGGACCCTTGCCGTCCAGAGGTTCACCAATAGTATTTATAACTCGTCCGAGCAGGGGTTCTCCTGCCATAATTGAAGATATACGTTTTGTCCTTTTTACTTTGTCGCCCTCCTTAATTTTCTCGGTTGGTCCTAATACTACAATACCAACGTTATCTTCTTCAAGGTTTAACACAATACCTTCAATACCATTTTCAAATTCAACCAATTCGTTAGACTGAACATTTGATAGTCCGTAAACACGGGCAATACCATCTCCAATCTGAAGAACGACACCCACTTCTTCAAGTTCAACTTCAGTTGTAATTCCTTCTAATTGTTTTTTCAGAATTTCAGAAACTTCTGACGGTTTAATATTTGCCATATTCAAAATTTATTAATATAGAACAAATTGTTGCCTATAAATGTTTTAGATTGAAACTACTTAGTGCCTAAAGTTTAAACTTCTTCTCTTCTCAACTTTAGTCACTTTTAACTTCTTTTCACCTTTAGTTTACTTTATTAATAATTCCCTTTTTAATTTATTTAGTGATGTTGAAACACTTGCATCCAATAATTTATCTTCAATTTGAAGCTTAAAACCCCCAAGGATATTTTCATTAACAGATTCAGTCATTTCAACATCTGCTTTATATGTTGTATTGATTATTTCAATAATTTTTTTTCTAAGATCATCATCAATACTGATTGCAGTAGTCAATAATACCGAAACAAATCCCATTTTTTTACGGTATAGATCAAGGAATACCCTTGTAATATCTTCAAGAAATACTTCACGGTTATTTTTTAAAATAAGATAGAGAAAAGAGAGAGTAATTTCATGAACATTACCGGAAAAAACAGATTCGATTATTTTTCTTTTTGTTGATGAAGAAACAATAGGATTCTCAAGCAGCTTATTAAATTCTTCAATATCCAGACAGGTATTATACAGCAATAGCATATCATCATTGACTCTTTTTAACACATTCTTTTCCTGTGAAGTAAGAAACAATGCTTTCGAATACCTTACTGAAATTTTGCTTAAATTCATAACAGCTTTTGTATCTATTCAGTGTCTTAAGTTTGTAATGTCCGCCCGGCTGAACCATTCGGACGGGCCTAAAATGGCTAATATCATTATACTTTACATTTTAAGTCGGCCCGCCCGTACCGAACAGTACGTTCGGGCGGGCAATCTGGAGACAGGGCTATTTATACTTTTCAGTCCCGATTTATCAGGAATGTGATTAGCAATTACCATTATGTATTAATTGTTTGATTGTTATTTTCTTTTTTGCCGACTGCCGATTGTGGACTGCCGACTGATTAGTTACCCGGGTTTAAATAGCAGGGTTAATTTAATTTTATTTCATCAACAAGTTCGTTAATAAGGTCTTTCTGGTCTTTTGATTTTTCAAGTTTCTTTTTCAGAATTTTTTCAGCAATTTCAACAGAAAAACCGGCAATCTGGTTTTTTATTTCATCAACTGCTGCCTCTTTTTCGTTTTCAATTTTCACCTTTGCATCTTCTATTATTTTTTTTGCCTCCGAATTTGCTTTTTCCTTTGCTTCGGATATTATTTTCTCTTTAACCTGGCGGGCATCCTTTAATAAATTATCCCTTTCATTTTTGGCTTCTTTAATGATTTTTTCATTGTCCGCTTTTAGCTGTTCCATTTTCTCTTTCGCTTTATCTGCTGATTTAAGCGCATTATCAATAGTGATTTCCCTTTCTTTAAGTGCTTTTAGAATTGGTTTCCATGCATACTTTTTAAGTATAAAAAGGATCACTGAAAATGATATAACCATCCAAAAAACAAGACCTAACCCCGGAGTAACAAGTTCCATAATAAATAATTTTACCAGATGTTTTTCAATAAAAATAGGTTTTTGCAACCAGCCAACCGCTATGTTGCAAAAACCAGAATGTTCTTTAGAAGAACAAAATCAACATACAAACAACTACAGCAAAGAAGGCAACGCCCTCAATAAGAGCTGCGGAAACGATCATGTTTGAACGAATGTCCGCTCCTGCTTCCGGCTGACGGGCAATGGCTTCCATTGCGCTACTACCGATACGCCCGATACCGATACCAGCTGCCATAGCAGCAATAGCGGCACCCAGACCTGCACCCAGTTTTCCAAGTGCAGCAGCGGCAGTAGCTTGTAATAATACAGTTAAAGTTAACATAACATTTAATGGTTTAAATAAATAAAAATCAATGGTGTTCAGCTGTTGCCATTCCAAAATACAGGGCTGACAACAGTGTAAAAACATATGCTTGTACAAATGCAACTAAAAGTTCAATAACTGACATAAAAACTGTAAAAATAATAGTTACCGGAGAAACGGCATACCCCAGATAAGGGATGATATCGCCGAAAATGAATATCAAACTAAAAAATCCCATTGCAATAATATGACCTGCTGCTATATTGGCAAAAAGTCGAATCATAAGCACAAAAGGTTTTGTAAATAACCCCACGGTTTCAATAATCGGCATAAGAGGGATTGGTATTTTAAGCCACCAGGGAACTCCGGGAGCATCATAAATTTCCTGCCAGTAATATTTATTTCCGTTTATTGCAGTAATGGCCATAGTAAAAAGAGCTAAAACTCCGGTAACAGCAAGATTCCCGGTTACATTAGCCCCACCGGGAGGAATAGGTATTAGTCCTAACAAATTGTTAATGAGTATAAAGAAAAATACAGAAAGAAGAAAAGGCATAAATTTCTCATATTTTTCTTCTCCAATAGCAGGTTTTGCAACATCATCCCTGATAAAAAGGATTAAGGGCTCCATGGCATTTTGGAAACCACTGGGCACTTTACTTTTTTCATATTTTCGGGCAATAGAAATAAAAACACACATTAATAATATTATACTGATAAAAATAGCAAAAACATTTT
>JABMQB010000410.1 GCA_013203525.1 Mariniphaga sp. | reverse complement strand
TTTCTAAACTAAACCTAACTAAACTAAAAAACCCAACAAAATATTTAATTATATTAAAATCCTCTTTGTAAATAGATTAACAAGCTTGAATTAAAAATGTTTATATTTTTTGAATAATTCTTTTTAAAATTCAATTTTTTACAAAAACAAGATAATTCCATGGTTCCATTTCAAATTGTGCATTACCTCCCAATGGCATTTTTTTATCTAAAAAAAATTCAGTGTAAGTTTCTATTTCTCCAAGTTCAACTTTTCCTTCCAGAGTTTCATTTGAAAGATTCATCAGAATTATAATGGAGTTATTTTCTTTTTCGCGTTTAAAAGCCAGCATTTTTTCAGGTTCCGATGTTTTAAGGAATTCGATCCAACCACCTGCCAATCCATTCCATAATGCTGGATTATCTTTCTTTAGGGAAATAAGTTTTGAATAAAGTTCTCCCATTTCCGGGTCATGTTCCCAATCGATTTCATCTTTTTCAAAAAACTCAAGGCGTTTATTTAATCCTGCTTCCTGGCCATTGTAAATAAGCGGCATCCCAGGAACAGTAAATGAAAGAACAGCAAAAGTTTTTACAGCATCGCCCAGGCGTTCGTAAACTGTGCCGTTCCAGCTGTTTTCATCGTGGTTCGAAGTAAATTGTAAAGGGTATGTTCCTTTTGGGTATGATGTACTTACTTGTTCAAAATATTCAGAAACTACAGAGATCGGTTTTATACCGTTGTAAATTTCGTTCATATAATGATGGAATGTCCAGCCATAATTTAAATGAAATGCATTTTCGAGTAAATCGAGGTGGTCCTGGTCTTCGGCCAACATAAAGACAGGTTTTATATTATCAAGTTCAGTACGTGCTTGCTCCCAAAAATCGGTAGGTGCACCACCTGCATAGTCACAACGATAGCCATCAATATCAGCTTCAGTAACCCAGAATTTCATGGCATCAAGCATAGCGGCTCGCATATCTGCATTTTCATAATTAAGGTCGGCAACATCGCTCCAATCGGCAACTGGTGGAATAACATTTCCCAACGAGTCCTGAGTATACCAATCTTTATGAGGTTCCATCCATATATTATCCCAGGCCGAGTGGTTGGCTACGCAATCGATCAGGATTTTAAAATCCATTTCATGGGCAACATCCACAAGCGCCTTAAAATCATCAATTGTACCAAATTCAGGATTAACTGCTTTATAATTTTGAATAGAATAATATGAACCCAACGTTCCTTTACGGTTTTCCATTCCAATTGGGTGAATAGGCATAAACCATAAAATTTCCACTCCCATTTTTTTTAACCGGGGTAGATGGTTGGCAAATGCATTAAATGTTCCCTCTGGGGTAAATTGCCTGACGTTAACTTCATACATTACGGCATCATCAGCCCACGCGAGAGGATTCGTTGGTTCAATCTTTTCAGAATTGGCTTCTTTTTTCCCTGACTTATTGCACCCTCCAAGCAGGATTATTATTAGTGTAAATATTAGTATGGATTTTTTCATATTAGTTAATTTTTTATATTCTTTGTGTTGATCATTAAACGTTCATAATTCTATTTGTTCAGTTCAATAATCATTGCTGACCGTGCCGGTATATTTATTTCCTGTAAATTTGAAATTTCTTTTGATGAAATAATGTCTTTACCTGATTTGTATCCATCTATAATTTCGGCAAACCTTTCGGTCGATAATTTGGCTTCTGAATTATTTTTATTGAGGACAACCATTACTGTTTCATTTTTATTGTACCTGAAGTAAACATACATTCCATTTTCGGGTGAAAAATGTTTGAGTTTGCCATTATGTATTACATTCTTCTCTTTTCTCCAGTTTTGTATTGTGCTACAATATTTTTGCATATTCTTTTGTTGGGCTGTTAATCCTTCGCCCGTAAAAGCATTAATTTTATCACCATCCCAACCTCCTGGATAATCGGCTCTGATATCTCCATGGTGGTCACCCTCGTGCGTCATAAGAATTTCAGTTCCATAATAAATTTGAGGGATACCACGGGTTGTGAGAAAATATGCTAATCCCATTTTAAGTAAATCAACATCTTCGCCAACTTGTTTATAAAATCTGGACATATCATGGTTGTCGGGGAAGATAACCAGGTTGTCAGGATCTGGATACAGGAAATCATTGGCTAATGATTCATAAATCTGAATTAATCCCTTTCCCCATTCTTCCTCATTTTTCAGGCCTTCGCTTACTGCGTTTTGCAGTGGGAAATCCATTAGGCTGGGGAGGTAGCATTTGTAACCATCAATATTATTTTTGCCCTTTTGCCAATATGATACTATTGCCGGATTCATACTCCATTCTTCACCAACAATATTAAAATTCGGATATTCCTCAAGAACTTGTTTTGTCCATGTTGCCATCATATTTTTATCGGGGTAAGGCCATGTATCCTGCCTGATTCCTTCCAGCCCTACGTATTCAATCCACCAGATACTATTCTGAATCAGGTAAGTTTCCATAAAAGGATTTCGCTGGTTCATATCTGGCATTGTACGTACAAACCATCCATCAACCATGGCTTTTATATCTGCTTCCGAAGCATGTGGATCTTGATTAATAGTTCGTCTATGACTGGTTTGCTTATATTCAGGATAATGATTGATCCAATCAGGCATAGGCATATCTTCCATCCACCAATGTTCCGATCCACAATGGTTAAAGATCATGTCCATAATTAGTTTCATCCCACGCTTATCAAGTTCCTTATTTAGTTCTTTGTATTCTTCATTTGTTCCATATCTAGAATCAACCTTGTAAAAATCAGTTGTAGAATATCCATGATATGAGGAACGAGTCATATTATTTTCAAGTACCGGATTTAGCCAGACAGCAGTAAATCCGAGTTTTTGCAAATAATCTAATGAATTGATTATTCCTCTAATATCTCCACCATGCCTTCCTGTCTTATTATCCATGTTGATTTTTTCTTTCATTCCTTCCACCTCATCATTGTTGGGATCGCCGTTTACAAAGCGGTCGGGTGTAATTAAATAAATAACATCCGAAGTATTAAATCCGATTCTTTCTGCCGAACTTTTTTCACGCTGCTTTAACTCATATGAATATGTTTCGATTGTTTCTTTATTTTGTTGAAACAGGATTTCAAATGTACCTGGTTTTACTTTGGGAGAGATTTCTAGGTCGATAAACAGATAATTTGGATTTTCAACTGTGGAAACACTTTTTACCTGTACTCCAGGATATTCAACAGATACTTTTGTTTCTGCAATTTGGTTGCCATAAACCATTAACTGAAGATTCGGATTTTTCATTTCTGCCCACCAGAACATGGGTTCAATCCTTTCAATTTTTATTTCGTAAGAAATGGCACTTTGCCAAAAAATCATTCCGAGTAATAAAAAAACAATATTTTTCATATCCTATTTTTGAATTATTTTTTTTGTATTTGCATTCAGGATAATGTCTTGATCCCATATTTTTATAGGAACTGAGTTTTCTGAATGGTTTTTAATGATTAACCTTTTACGTTCTTTTTTTAGTTCTAAATGAGATCCTCTAAAATTGATCCGAAATGCATATGATTTCCATTTAGCCGGTAGAAAAGGATTAAAAATCAATTTATCTTTTTTTACCCGCAGACCGCCAAATCCCATTACAATTGCCATCCAGGTTCCACCCATGCTGGTAATATGTAATCCATCTTCTGTGTCATTATTGTAATCATCTAAATCAAGGCGTGAAGTGCGTAAATACATTTCATATGAAATATTTTGATACCCAATTTTAGCGGCAATAACAGAATGAACGCAAGGAGAAAGTGAGGATTCATGAACAGTTAAGGGTTCATAAAAATCAAAATGCCTTTTTAGTTCTTGTTCAGAAAAATCATCTTCAAACCAAAACATACTTTGAAGAGTATCGGCTTGTTTAATATAACATGAGCGTAATATCCTGTCCCACGACCAGTTTTGGTTAATTGGATTCTCTGAATCAGTAAGTTCAGAAGCAGGAATTAGTTCCTTATCTAAAAAACCGTCTTGCTGTAAATAAATGTCATTATTTGTATCAAAAGGTAAATACATATTGACAATTATATCTTTCCACCGTGATGTTTCTTTTATTTCGTTAAACTTCCATTTCGACACCATTTCTTCATATAGATATGGAAATTCTTTTTTTAGGAAATCGATAACTTCCAACGTGTACTTCAGAGTCCATATGGCCAAATAATTAGTATGAAAATTATTGTTTACATTATTCTCATATTCGTTGGGACCTGTAACCCCAAGAATAACATAATAAACTTTCGAATCTGACCAATTTACACGTTGGCTCCAAAAGCGGCTTATGGCAAGCAATACTTCAAAACCATAGGGTGCTAAATATTCTTTGTCGCCCGTATAATTTACATAATTCCAAATGGCATAAGCAATTGCGCCATTCCGATGTATTTCTTCAAATGTAATTTCCCACTCATTATGGCATTCTTCACCGTTAATGGTAACCATAGGGTATAAAGCTGCCCCATTGTTAAAGCCCAGCTTTTCTGCATTTAAAATGG
>JABMQB010000409.1 GCA_013203525.1 Mariniphaga sp. | reverse complement strand
TTTCGGCATCGGGAATAAATCCATAACGTGGGTAATAATCCATGTGCCCAAGTACAAAAACTATCTCCGCTCCCATCTCTTTTAATATTTTCAATCCCTCTTTTATAAGCAATCCTCCTATTCCTTTTTTCTGAAAACCGGGTTTTACTGCCAGCGGAGCAAGAATATGCATCAATGGACTGTTATTATTTCCTTCCAACATTACTTTTGTAAAAAGAATGTGTCCAACAGCTTCATTTTTAGAGAATGCAAGTAAAGATAGGATAGGTGTGGCTGTTTTATTTTCAAGAAGTTGTGCTACCAACTCGGCTTCCTTGTCGTAGCCAAATGCTAGTTTTTCAACTTCCATTATATCATTAAAATCTGATTTTACAGTTTTTCTGATTTGAATATTTTTTATGTTCATTTATTAAAGTTTAAATATACTTGAGTTTTATGATTGATAGGTTTAGATTATTTGAGTCCGATTTTTTTAAGTATTTCAATAAACCTTGGATCGGAATTATATTTAGAGAATACAGGAACTCTTGCAATATGAAGAAGTGAACTATCTCTTGAACTCACGCTCTTGCTAAGATACGAGAATGTTTTGTCAGCTTTATCCAAGGCAGCGTATAAATAAGAAATATGGTACGAAACCTGTTGCCCTGGTTCTGTTTTCTCCAATTCAAATAATTTAACCAGGCATTTATCAACTTTGCCTGGTAATCCCATGTCAATTGACAAGTGCCCCAACAGCGACGTAGCATAAGCTTCGTAACCTGGTATTTTTTGAGCCAAACAAAGAATTGATTCAGCACTTTCATAATCGCCTAAAAGATGGCATAATAGTGTTAAAACGTTTATATATTCAGGTTTCTTCAGAATAAAAATTGCCCGTGCTTTAATAATTTCAATTGCGTGTAATATGGTTTCCTATTTAATTGGAATCCTGTTTTTTAGATGAAATTAATTTCGGATTAAAAATAATCAAAAAGTATGAATTCCTTAATTTTATTGAAGCTGCTCTTTTAAAAAGTTTGCCATCTTATTATAGAGGTGAATGGTTGTATTCCCTCCCCGAATACCATGGTTCCTGTTTGTATAAATCGCCATATCAAACTGTACACCGGCTTGTACCAGCTTCTCAGAAAACTCCATGGTGTTTTGAACGTGAACGTTATCATCAGCCGAGCCATGTATTAAAAGTAGGTTGCCTTTTAAATTTTCAGCATGTGAAAGCGGAGAATTATCATCGTAACCATCAGCGTTTATTTGAGGTTTTCGCATAAAACGTTCGGTATAAACAGTATCATAAAAACGCCAGCTTGTAACTGGTGCCACAGAAATTCCTGCTTTAAAAACATTGCTTTTACACATCGAAAGTGCAACCATAAAACCACCATAACTCCAACCATAAATGCCAATATTTTCATTATCAACGAAAGGTAGGGAAGCAAGGTATTTTGCTGCTTCAATCTGGTCATCTGATTCGTATTTTCCCAATTGCATATAGGTCATTTTTCTGAACTCTTCACCCCTGGCCCCAGTGCCTCGAGGATCGACACATGCAACTATAAAGCCTTGTTGTGCCAGATATTCATACCAACCTACCTTGATATTATCGGTTACACTTTGTGAGTTAGGACCACTATATTGATACATTACAACCGGATATTTATTTGTTGCATCAAAATTATTAGGTTTCAGCATCCATCCATTTAATTCAACACCCTCCGAAGTTTTGAAAGTGAAAAATTCTTTAACAGGTACCTCATATACTTCAAGTATATTTTTAAGCATTTCATTATCTTCAAGAATCCGGATTGTTTCCCCTTTCCAGTCGTGGAGTGTTACAAAATTGGGTGTATTGGCACAACTAAAATTATGGATATAATATTTAAATCCCTTACTAAATGATGCTGAATTTGTTCCTTCGCGGGTTGATAATTTTCCTTGTTTTTTAGCATCGAGGCTTCGAAAATACACTTCTCTGCAAAGGGGAGATTCTGCTGCCGCCTGATAGTAAAACATTTCTTTTTCAGGATCGTAGCCATAAAAATCGGTTACATCAAATTCTCCATCAGTAAGTTTTTCCAATTCAAATCCCTGCCTGTCGTAATGGAAAAGCTGCGACCACCCATCTCGTTCACTAATAACAACAAATCCACCATCGTCGAGATAAGTAAAATCATCAAGGAAGTTCTCAGAAATATAGCGGTTGTTCTTTTCAGTATAAAATAGTCTTGATTCACCAGTATATGGATTTGCATAAAGTATATCGAGTTTATCCTGGCGGCGATTTAGGCGCATAACGTGCAGATCGTTAGAATCTGGTGTCCAGCGTAACCTTGAAAGATAAACATCAGTTTCTTCCCCAGTTTCAACTTGTATTGTAGTTTTTGACCTGAGTTCATACACATGGGCTGTAACATCTGAGTTTTTCTCACCGGCCTTTGGGTATTTAAAAGTTTCATTAAACGGGTACAAATTGTAATCGTTGAAATGTGGCTCTTCACCCGCAAACATAGTCATTCCAAATGTTTTAACATCTCTTTCATCAAAACGTAAAAATGCAAGGAATTTACTATCGGGCGACCATGCCAGAGCATTATGGAATCCAAATTCTTCTTCATA
>JABMQB010000408.1 GCA_013203525.1 Mariniphaga sp. | reverse complement strand
GTATTGGCTTGTGGTGGTGGTGTCGGTATTGCTCCCCTCCTACCCATTGTTGAAGGATTTAAAAAAGCCGGCAACAAAGTTATTTCAGTTTTAGCAGCCCGGAATAAAGACCTGATCATACTTGAAAAAGAAATTAACCAATGGTCCGATGAAGTGATTGTTATGACCGATGATGGATCGTATGGCCAAAAAGGACTTGTAACTCATGGTGCCGAAGAAATTATTAAACGTGAAAAAGTAGATGAATGTATTGCAATTGGGCCAGCGGTTATGATGAAATTCACTTCACTTCTGACAAAAAAATACAACATACCAACTCAGGCCAGCCTCAATTCAATTATGGTAGATGGAACAGGAATGTGTGGCGCGTGCCGGGTTTCGGTTGGAGGAAGAACATATTTTACCTGTGTTGATGGGCCAGAGTTTAATGCCCATGAAATTGATTTTGATGAAATGATAAAACGTTTGGGAGGATATGCTGATGAAGAGAAAACAGCATTCGAAAAATTTATAGCATCTGTTTAAAATATAAAAATGGCGTTTACTAAAGAATATCTTACAGAACAACGAAATACTGAATGGCGTGCCGAATTACGCCAACAAATAAAAAATAAAGAACGGACAGACATACCCCGGGTTAAAATGCCTGAACTCGATCCTGTTGCAAGAGCCAAAGAACAACGGATTGAAGTTAATACAGGGCTTTCAGAAAGTCAGGCAATTAGCGAAGCCAAACGATGTATGGACTGCGTAAATCCGACCTGCATCGATGGTTGTCCGGTAAGTATTAATATCCCAAAATTTATAAAAAATATCGAACGTAATGAATTCCTGGAGGCTGCAATTGCATTAAAAGAAACCAATGCTTTACCAGCCGTTTGTGGAAGGGTTTGCCCTCAGGAAAAACAGTGTGAGGCAAGTTGTTTTTATGTTCAGAAATTAAAAAAACCTGCTGTTGCAATTGGATTCCTTGAGCGGTTTGCAGCCGATTATGAACGTGAATCGGGACAGATTAGTTTACCTAAAGTTGCGCAATCGAATGGTATAAAAATAGCGGCAATAGGATCAGGTCCTGCTTCGCTGGCATTTGCCGGCGATATGGTAAAAGCAGGTTACGATGTTACTGTATTTGAAGCACTTCATGAAATTGGAGGAGTATTAAAATATGGAATTCCTGAATTCCGTTTACCAAACAGCACTGTTGATGTTGAGCTGAACAACCTTGCTAAAATGGGAGTCAAATTTGAAAAGAATTTTATTGTTGGAAAAACAGCTTCGTTTGACGATTTGAAGCAAATGGGCTTTAAAGCGTTTTTTGTAGCCAGCGGTGCAGGATTACCTAACTTTATGAATATTCCAGGAGAAAATTATAATGGAATCCTGTCATCAAATGAATATCTAACAAGGGTAAATCTTATGAATGCAGCCGAATCATCGTTTGACACACCGGTTCTTCTTGGGAAGAATGTGGTAGTTGTTGGTGGCGGAAACACCGCAATGGATTCGGTAAGGACCGCGAAACGATTAGGTGCTGAACGTTCAATAATAGTTTATCGAAGGTCGAGAGTTGAAATGCCGGCAAGAGTTGAAGAAGTTATACATGCCGAGGAAGAAGGCATTGAATTTTTAAACCTTCATAATCCGGTTGAATATTTTGCTGATGAAAATGGGCGGGTAAATGGAATACGCTTACTTAAAATGGAATTAGGTGAACCTGATGCATCAGGAAGAAGGCGGCCAATTGCAATTGAAGGTTCTGAATTTAATATCCCGGTTGATATTGTGATTGTTGCAATTGGAGTTTCTCCAAATCCACTGATCCCATCAGCACTACCCGAATTGAAGGTTAGTAAATGGGGAACCATTGAAGTGGATCAGGATACTATGCAAAGTTCAATTCCCGAAATATTTGCTGGTGGCGATATTGTTAGAGGTGGGGCTACTGTAATACTAGCTATGGGTGATGGGCGAAGAGCTGCTGCCGGCATGGATAAATATTTAATGAGTAAAGAGTAGTAAGTATTTAGTAGTGAGATTATAAAAATTCAAAGAAAATGGCTGATATATCAACACGTTTTTTCGGATTAGAATTAAAAAGCCCGGTTATTGCTGCAAGTTGTGGTTTAACCAGTTCGGTGGAGAATATAAAAAAAATGGCAGATAATGGAGTTGGAGCTGTTGTCTTAAAATCTATTTTTGAGGAGGAAATCCAACACGAATTGAATCAGGAATTGGCTATGCGACAACCTCAGGGAGGTGCTGATGATGAATACCTGGATTATTTCGATTATATCATTAAAGAAGAAAACCTTAAAAAATATTTGGCACTTATTAGTGAAGCAAAAAAAGCTGTTGATGTTCCAATTATTGCCAGTATTAATTGTATTTCGTCGGCTGAATGGATTTCGTTTACAAATAAATTAGAGAAATCAGGAACAGATGCCATTGAATTAAACCTTTTTATTATGCCTTCTGATTTATCAAAATCGGGAAAAAGTAATGAATTATTTTATTTCGAAACTATTGAAGAAATCAAGAAGCATATATCAATTCCTGTTACCTTAAAAGTAAGCAGCTATTTTTCGAACCTTGCAAAAATGCTGGTTGACCTTTCAAAAACAGGGGTAAATGGAATTACCTTATTCAACCGTTTTTATATGCCTGATATTGATATTGAAAAAGAGGAAGTTATAAATTCCGGAATATTGTCAAATAACACTGATTACCTTGTACCTTTGCGCTGGACAGCCCTTATGCACAACAAAATGGATTGCCCAATTGCTGCGACAACTGGTGTTCATACGTCAAAAACAATGATTAAGTTTTTACTTGCCGGAGCAAGTGCAGTTCAAGTTTCATCAATCCTTTATAAAGAAGGAATTGAAACCATCAAACGTTTTAATAATGACCTTTCAGCATGGATGAATAAAAAAGGATATTCTTCAATTAATGATTTTAAAGGTAAAATTACTCTCACCGGAAATCAATCGGTCAAAGCTTTTGAACGAGTTCAGTTTATGAAACAGTATGGGGAGTATTAATTAATATACTTTTACAATTTTCCCCGAAGTAAGTACTTCATCATTTTTCACTAGTTGGTAAAAATAAACTCCCTGCGCAAGGAAAGCCGCATTTTCATAATCATAAAAATTCATACCCGAATTAAGTTGAATCGACCGTGAATCTACCATTACACCTGAACTTGAATAAATATTAAGGGTTGCCTCATATTCAAATCCCGATTTTATATAGAATTTGAGTTTATTTTTAAACGGATTTGGACCAACCTGTACAAGCTCTCCCTGAAGAAATCCGGGATCAATTCGTTCACCTGTAAAATATAGTGGAAAATTAGTATCCAGCCAACCGAGCCTGGTACTCAACCAACTCTTCATCCAGTTCACTTCCGCTTGCCACGAGGAACCAACATAATAATTCGGCCAAACAAATTGCCCGAGAATATTCCACCGCTGGAAGTTCCTGCCACTTGCAGTAGAAATTAAGTTTACTAAGCTATCAACAACAAAAAATACCCACTCGTGAGATAGTTCATTCTCACGCAATTGCTGCCAACGTTCAACAATTCTTGAACAGTAATATGAATCTTTCCTAAACTCATCCCAGTAAAAGGGATTCTGCCAGGAATCATCCCCCAATTCCGCCATAAACTGGAATCCATATTCCGACCATCCACCATAAAAATTTGCATTGCCGTAGCCAAGGTTAAAATCCCAAATGGGACCAATATTTAACCGCTCATTTTTATCTTTATAGAAAAACGTACTTAAACGATATGCATCAACGTTTTTAGCCAATTCATTCATTATCTGGTAATCGATAAAAGAAGTGATATTTATGTATTTTCGGTAACCGGTTTCAATGCTGAAGTCCTTATCAATAACACTCTTTTCAAACGAGTAAACATAGTCTGAAATATAATCTTTCTGTTCTGAAGTCATCTCACCCGGTTTTGGATATTCAAATTGATAAAAACTATGTGAATTATTTTTGTTAT
>JABMQB010000407.1 GCA_013203525.1 Mariniphaga sp. | reverse complement strand
TACCCCAATAGTTAAATTGCGATCCAATGAAGAAACTATATTTAATTTCAAATCCATTATTTATTAATTGTATTACTCCAAAAATAACCAATGTTAATCCCAAAGTGAGTGCAATCAACGCCATTCTGAAATAAAATTTTCTTGTTTTTTCGGCAGATAATATTTTCAATTTGAACAATGCCATTCCAATCATCATAAGCCCGGTACACCGCCATCCAAAATACGAAAGAAAAACATAGGTCTGCATTCCAATTGATTCCACAACCCTGATTTCCATCTGTTCAATCCAGCTGCCCCTCATTACCTGCAAATGATGATTTACTGTTTCGGCACCTGGTTGCCATGTTTCATTAAAATTTGTTAGTGATTCGGGTGTCCAAAATTGCATACTAAATCCTGATAGAAAATAAAGAAAAGTAGCAATTGAAAAAAACAACAACCCAAGCCAAATCAATTTTTTAGGTTTCATTTTCCTGAAAAGAACTACCAACATTCCGCACAAAGCATATGCTACTAAAATATCGCCGTACCATAATAAATATGCATGTAACAAACCAAAAATTAGCAAGCAAAAAATTCTACGATAATGCAGCGATATTGATTTAATACCTTTTGCTTTTAAACGCTCGGTAAATAGTATTATTCCTGCTCCAAACAAAATCGAAAATATGGTCATAAATTTCAGGTCGCCAAACACATAGCTTAAAATCCAAACCCAGCGGTTTGCACCTGTAAAATCGCCAAACGAAGTTGGGAAAAAATATGCCGAACTAATCATCGAAAAACTTTGGATATTCATAATCAGAATACCCAGTACGGCAAAACCTCTTAAAACATCAAGTGAAATAATTCTGTCGGTTGATTGGGTGGGTAGTGTTTTCATTTTTTAGTATTTGATTTTTTTACAAAAAAAAGATACAAAAACTTTATCAGCTTTGCCAAATTCTTTTGAATAAGAAATTATTGCGGTTTCTTTAAAAAATATTAGTTTTGCAATCCGAATAAATGGTTCCTTGGCCGAGCGGCTAGGCAGCGGTCTGCAAAACCGCGTACGGCGGTTCGAATCCGCCAGGAACCTCGATTTAATTTTTAATCCAGCTGTAATTTAGTTTATTACGGTTGGATTTTTTATTTTGAGGCTAAATGTTTTTTATTTACATATAACACGGATATTGTTTTTTATACCAGAAAAGGCAAATAAGGTGTCAAATATTGATGCTTTCTTAAAAGGGATGTTGGATGCCAACTGTTTGTTAGTGAATTGTAAAAGGCTTTAAATGCTAGTGAATTCAATTGGTATTTGAATTAAGATTTGTTTTAAGATTATATGAAGAGTGACTATTGAGCTGCCCTTCTTCTATATAGAATTTTTTATTCTTTAGCTGCAATCACTTTTTTTAACAATTTATTTGCAATTACTTTTGTAAAATTAATTGTCTTGTTTCTGAAAATTTACCAGTTTGTAATCTGCAAAAATATATCCCACTCGGTAATCTTTCTGCTGCCCATGTTATTTGATGATCACCTACCGGTTGATATGTATTTACTAATGTTTCTATCTCCTGGCCTGTAATATTTAATATTTTAAGATTTACAAAATCAGATTTATATAATGAATAACTTACAGTTGTTAAATGGTTAAATGGATTGGGATAATTCTGATAAAGAAGAAAGTTTGTAGTTTTGAAGATGTCATTTTCTAAACCTGATATATTTCCCGGATCATAAATAAAAAGTTCTGAATATGCATCATCAGCAGTAAGTCCACCTCCTCCGGGTGCATATATTTTCCCATTCACTGAGCAGGTAGTTAGACAAATTCTACCCACAGGCATTGGAGATTTTGTTGTCCAGGTGTTCGAAACAGGATCATATTCCTCGACTGTCCTGTAAGCTTCCGTTGGAGGATATACATCTCCTCCTCCAATTGCATACACCTTTCCATTTAAAGCAGCAGTAGCAAGGCCCCATCGGGCTGTTGGCATAAAAGATTTTCCTGCCCATTTATTGGTTTCCGGATTGTACACTTCTACAGTAGAAACAGTTCCCTGGTCATTTTGGCCTCCTATGGCATAGATTTTCCCATCTTCAACACAGCAAGATAAAAACCATCTTGGAGTTGGTGATGAGGTTGTAGTTGTCCATGTGTTTGTTAAGGGATTATAGATTTCCATTGTTCCATAAATTTCATCTACTGGCCAACCAGTTGCACCTCCAATTACATAAACCTTACCATTCACCGAGCAAGTTGCATGGCCCCATCGAGTAGTTGGCATGTTGGATTTTGTAGTCCAGGTGTCAGTTTCCGGATCGTATTCTTCTACAGTGGATAAAGCCATGCCATTCCAACCCCCAATGGCATAGATCTTTCCATTCACACTACAACCGGAAAAATCGGTTCTGCTTGTTGGCATATCTGCTTTTGATACCCAACTGTTAGTCTCCGTATCATATTCTTCAACTTTGACCATATTTATATTACCTCCTACCGCATAAATTTTTCCATTTACTGCAGTAACCATATGCGCACCTCTTGCTGAAGGCATATCAGCTCCTTGTGACCATGTATCCTGAGCAACAACATTACTGATGAAGAACACTATAAAAACGAATCCAAAACATAATAATTTTAAATGTGACATTTTATATCCTCCTTTTTAGAGTTTAATGATTTGTTTTCAAGTTACAACATAATACACACAAATACAACGCTTTGTATTAATCATAAATTTTATTAATCACAAGTAAGAGCTTTTAATGATACTAAATTTAATACGGCAACATTAATCCCCAGTGTAGTGCAGATGGGTTTTTTATTTGGAATAAAAACAATATAAATAAGGTAAAATTTTCTACCCGGTAAAAATTGCCCAAATTATTATTAGCTTTAACCTACCAAAACAATTAACATAACCTCATCGAAATTAAATGAGTTTATTCCAGCATTCAGTATTAAACAAATACCTGAAAGAAGCCAATCAGGATAAAATAAAATCAGCTTATGAAAAGTTGCTTACTTATTTTCATAATCCGGTTATTCAGCAAAACATACGTGAAAGCAAAGAAGAACAGTTTCAGGAAGGTTTTTTAAGAGAACTATTTGTAAATGTTCTGGGATATACAATTAATCCCGATCCCGATTTTAACCTCACAACAGAATTTAAAAACGAACGTGGCGCAAAAAAAGCCGATGGTGCAATATTAGCTGATGGTGCTGCAATTGGAGTTATTGAATTAAAATCGACCAAAACCAAAGATT
>JABMQB010000406.1 GCA_013203525.1 Mariniphaga sp. | reverse complement strand
GAAATACAGAAAAAAAATATTTGAGGAGTATACCCATTTGAAAGAAATAATGGGAGGTGCAGGTGCCTCAAAACGTGCGGCAGAAAAAATGGTTGAAATATTAAATAACTAGTAACAAAAAGCTTGTAACTTAAAACTAAATATGTACAGTCTTTTTAAAAAAGAAATAAATACATTTTTCGGATCGCTGATTGCTTATATCGTAATTATCGTGTTTTTGCTGACCAGTGGATTATTTCTTTGGGTATTTCCGGGCAATTATAATATCCTTATTAATGGTTATGCCACCCTTAATGGCCTTTTTTCGCTTGCTCCATGGCTTTATCTTTTTTTGGTGCCTGCCATTACAATGCGAATGTTTGCCGAAGAAAAAAGGCAGGGTACAATCGAAACTTTATTAACCAAACCAATTAACGATTTCAAACTGGTTTTAACAAAATATCTGGCTGCACTTTTATTGGTTGTTTTTTCACTTTTACCAACACTATTGTACTTTTTATCAGTTTATCTATTGGGCAACCCAGTTGGGAATATCGATACTGGCGGTACATGGGGTGCATTTATCGGCTTGTTTTTTTTGGCTGCTATTTATGTGGCAATCGGGTTGTTTGCTTCAGCAATTACCGATAATCAGGTTGTTTCATTTATTACTGCTTTGGCACTTTCATTTGTATTTTATTTGGGATTTGAATTTATCGGAAGATCAGGAATACCATATCTGTTTGAAAATATATTAACGTGGTTAAGTATTAACGAACATTACCTTTCGATCAGCCGTGGAGTGGTTGATTTACGTGATATTTTCTATTTTATTGGAATGGCATTTTTGTTCCTTGTTTTCACAAAAAATGCGATTCGCCCTGCCAGATGGGGAACACTTAAAACGTTTTTACAGAATTTGAAATTGCCGGCTATTGTTATTGTTTTAATGATTATTTCTCTGAATTTCTTTTATAGAATTGATTTAACAGCAGATAAACGATATTCCCTTGCTGATGTAAGTAAATCTGTTTTACAGGAATTAGAATACGATATTGATGTTGAATTTTATCTTGAAGGAGAACTAAGGCCAGAATTACGTAGGTTACAAGAATCGGTTGTCGAAAAAATAGTTGATTTGAATACCTGGTCGACAAGGCGGTTTCGTATGCAAATAATCGACCCGTATTCTGTTACTTCGAGCCAGGGAAAGAGGGATTCACTATTTAATCAGATATTTGAAAAAGGTATACGTCCGATTGACTTTAGAGTGAATACAGAGCAAGGTGTTGTTACTAAAATGATTTTTCCCGGAGCAATTATCCGATATAATAATAAAGAGGTTGCCCTTAATTTTCTTCAAAACAATCTTTCATTTAGTGGTGAAGTTAATTTAAATCATTCAATCGAAAATATTGAATTTGAATTTATTAATGCTTTCCGAAAACTAATGGTAAGCAAAAAGCCCGTTATTGCTTTTCTTGAAGGGCAGGGGGAATTAAATCGGTATGATGTAGGAGATATTAGTAATACCCTTTCCAATGAATTTGATCTTACCAGGATAACAATAGCAGACCTTCAACAAATATCTGAAAATATACAAATTTTGATTATTGCCGGGCCAACACTTCCGTTTAAGGAAGCCGAAAAATTTGTCATCGATCAATACATAATGCAAGGAGGAAGAATTATGTGGCTAATCGATCCGGTTCAAGTAAGCCTCGATAGTCTTCAAAACGGTTATATGACTATGGCTTTCCCGCTTGACCTGAACCTGAACGATCAATTGTTTCGTTATGGTGTCAGATTAAATTACGATCTTTTACAGGATGTAAATTGTTCGATGCTCAGAGTAAATACAGCCTTGCCGGGCAATCCTCCAAATTATACTCCCCAGCCATGGTATTATTCTCCATTGCTTACTCCAAATGATAAGCACGAAATAAGCCGAAATCTGAATAATATTATGTCTGAATTTGTATCATCAATAGATACATTATCTTCTGAAAAAATTAGAAAGTCAATCATTCTTTCAACATCACCTAATTCGAGGAGGATACAAGCACCTTCGGCAGTAAGCCTTGAAATGATAAATATGCCACCTGACCGAAACTTATTTAACGAGCAGTTTATTCCTACAGGAGTTCTAATTGAAGGGCAATTTCAATCGGTATTTAAAAACAGAATTGTTACAGAACTGAATAGATCAGGTAAAAATGTATTGCAGGAAAGTAAACCCACAAAAATGGTTGTTTTTTCTGATGCAAGTATCATTGCAAATTCTGTTGATTACATGTCGGGACGACCACAAATTCAGCGACTTGGTTTTGATCGTGTTTCAGGATATACCTTTGCAAATCAAGAGTTAATAGTGAATGCAATTCATTATCTTAATGATTCGGAAGGAATAATGCAGCTACGTAACCGTACCATTAAACTCAGGCTTCTTGATAAAATTAAAATACGAGAGGAAAAGGGTTTCTGGCAACGATTAAATATCCTTTTACCAATTTTAACAGTTTTAATATTTGGCATCGTATACAATGTCCTTCGTAAAAGGAGGTTCGGACGTTAATAAACATCTAAAAAAATCACACTTATTTCAATAGGTAAATAAAGGTAAAGTTTGTATATTCGTGTACTTGTATTAAGTGAATCAGGGCTAATGTGCAGATAGTTTTATAGTTGCGTATTTTAGTTCTGTTTTTGCAATGTGTACACCAAAGTTTTTTGAATTATATAATAAAAACATAAGCCAATGAAATTTGTTGTTTCAAGTACCAAACTGCTAAGTCATTTGACCTCGATAAGTAAGGTTATCAGTAGTAAAAGTACAATGCCTATCCTGGATAATTTTCTTTTTAAAATTGTAGAATCGGAACTGACAATTACTGCTTCCGATTTGGAGTCGACGCTGATTACCAGTATTGAACTTGATAATATTGAAGGAGAAGGTATTGTTGCTGTTCCTGCAAAATTACTTACCGATACTTTAAAGGAATTCCCGGAACAACCACTTACCTTTCAAATTAATTCATCTACATATACAATTGAAATTTTTTCTGATAATGGAAAGTTTAGTATTGTAGGGCAGAATGGTGAAGATTTTCCGGAGTTACCAACATTGGATGAAGAAGCAGCATCTACGATTGATGTTGGGCAAAAGATTTTGTTAAATGGAATTGAAAAATCGTTGTTTGCAACAGCCGATGATGAATTACGTCCGGTGATGAATGGTATATATATAGAATTAACGAGCGACTATATGAGTTTTGTGGCATCCGATGCACATAAACTAGTACGATATCGCAGGCTTGATGTAAAAGCAGAAATTGAATCATCCTTTATTCTTCCCAAAAAACCGGCAAGCCTTTTAAAAGGATTATTACCAAAAGAAGAATTTGATGTAAAATTGCAGTTCGACGATAAGAATGCATTTTTTACACTTAGTAATTATATACTTATTTGCCGTCTTGTTGAAGGAAATTATCCAAGTTACAATTCGGTAATACCAACAAATAATCCTAATGTTATGTCAATCGACAGGTTGGCATTTTATAATACTGTTCGAAGAGTTTCTGTATTTTCAAACCAGGCAAGTAATCTTGTTAAACTTAATTTGGAAGGAAATCAGGTTGTTGTTTCAGCTCAAGATATTGATTTTTCAATTTCAGCAGTTGAACGCCTGAATTGCCAGTATGAAGGAGATGCAATGGAAATTGGATTTAAGTCAACCTTCCTTCAGGAAATTTTATCAAATATTTCTTCCAGCGATATTAAAGTTGAATTAAGTGATCCAACAAGAGCAGGATTATTACTTCCGGAAAAGAATGATGAGGAAGAGGAAGATGTTTTGATGTTGTTGATGCCTATGATGATTAACGCATAAAGGAATTTTTTTAGACAAATAAAGGGTATTCCTTAATCCATAAATATTCATGTTTTGAGTGTATTTTAAGAAATGGTTTAAGAGATGCCCTGTTTTTATAAAAAGGAATATGAAACTAAATCTGAAAAATCCGCTGGTATTTCTTGACCTTGAAACAACAGGTATTAACATTGTTACCGACCGTATAGTTGAAATTGCATTATTAAAGATTGATATTGATGGCTCAGAAGAAGAGAAATTACAAAGGATTAATCCTGAAATACCAATTTCAGATGAGGCTAAAAGGATTCATGGAATTTCAAATAATGATTTAGTAAATGAACCCACATTTAAAGAAGTAGCCAAAT
>JABMQB010000405.1 GCA_013203525.1 Mariniphaga sp. | reverse complement strand
TCTGGTTTCCCCAATTACCAAATTGTCTTTACTGTTTTTAAGATTGTTTTCAGCTAAAGAATAATTGGTTTGAATTCTTAAATAGCTAAAAAACCTGTATGTTGCATTTAACGAAATTTCTTCAGTCGATTCAACATAGTCTTTTTTGGCTTCGTCATAAATAAGTGGTTCAGTCTTTCTCTGCCATTTTAACCAATTCAACGCAAAAATGGGTTGGTGAAATCCAAATGAAAAGGGGACACCGGAAAAACTTACACTATTTTTGTAAAAATCCTGAAAACGAAAAGCCGATGTAGAAGCTGAAATATAAGTTCCGGTTTGTGCAATAGATTGATTTAACGATAATCGGGCAGAAGTAAGTAGATTAGACACCTGTTTAAATTCCACACTACCATCGGGCTGAGTTATCGGAACCGTCGATTGGTTATAATTCGGCAAATCACCAGAAAGAACTAATTGGGGCCGGTTGCTTGTTTTAAAATTTTTCCATCGCCAGTAATAATTAACATTCCTGTTTTGTGCATTTTTTATTGATGTTGATTGCGTGATAGCCATATTAACAACATCTTTAAGGCTAAGGGTATATTTTAATGAATCCTGTGCTTTTGCGCTATTAGCAATAAAAATTGCAACAATAATCATAACAGGAAAACTCTTTCTTATATTGCAAAAAATTCCCATCTATTCTTGACTTTCAATTTCATCAATTTTCCTTGAGGATACTTTATCCGAAATAATTATTTGTTCTCCTACATTTAATCCGGAAACAATTTCCTGAAAATCTACCCCTTTTATTCCAAACCTGACATTTTTTTTCACAACCCTTTCAGAGTCTTTAACTAAAACCAATTGTTCCATATTTGGATAAATTTCATCGTAACAAGGAATTCGAAGAATGTTATTTTTTAAAGATTGTACTACCTTTAAACTTACAGCCTGATTTGGCATTATCTCTGGATGGTTACTGTTTTCAATATGAACATTAAACTGAATTTTACTGTTTTCGATTGCCGGGGTAATATTTCCTATCCTACCTTGTAATTTTTCATTATCAAGTATTGCAAATACCTGATTCCCTGTTTTTATATATTCTGAATACTTTTCATCAATTGAGCCGATTATTTTAAAAGTAGTAAGGTCCGACATACAAACAAGCATTTTGCCAGATTGTACCATTTCACCAACTTTTCCTGCAACAGTTAGAAGAATACCTGCCGATGGAGCCTTAACTTCCATTTTTTCGAGCAATCCTATTTTTTCGGCCAACTGTTTTTCCTGAATTTTGATCTGAAGCAAAAGGCCTTCTTCATCGGTTTTTAGTTGTTTTAACCTGATCTCATTTTTTTCGATAACCATCGCCAGATCCTTTTCAGCAAGAATTATGTTTTGTTTTGTCTCCTCAAGGCGCGATGGTGAAATACCTCCAACACTTAAAAGTTGTTCCTCATCTGTTTGTTTTGATTTTAACGAAGTAATCTTTAACTGCTTTACTTCCACATTATATTCCAGGTCAATGAGTGTACTCCTATTACTTAACCTTGATTTCTCAAGTGAATTTCGTTTTAATTCTAGCTGGTCTTTTATTCTTTCTATTTCATTTTGAATTGGAACCTGGTCAAGTTCAATTATTACTGTTCCTTTCTCAACCTGACTGCCTGGTTCCTTATTTATTTTTTTAACAATACATGAAGATGGGCTTAAAATTATAACTTCATTTTCTGCCTCAACAACACCAGTTGCTTCAACCGAAACAATAACCTGCCCACGGTCAACAGTTACAAATGTTTGTTTTGTTGATTTTGTTTGGAATAGGGTATCTGTCCCTATTAATTTTACCACAATAAAAATAACAAGTAATCCAAGTGGTATTAGGACTAAATAAATAAGTAATTTATTTTTCATTCCTGAATAGTTGGTTTTTGGTTATACAATATACTGTAAAGATTAAGGTTTTACAGAGAGCTAAAATTAATATATTATTTTAAAAATTACCCAAATACAAAGAAAATAAATTCGCAAATGAATATAGTTAATTGACAGAAAACAGAGATATTGGTCAAATGCGTGCGAATATTTCTATACAACATTTTGCATTTGGATATAAAATACTAAGACATTGTTTAAATTTTATTTTTTAGAGATATTATGATGTATTTTTTGGTTAGACAAGATGGATTTGACGCGAATAGCACCAGCTATTTAAGGAAAATTCAACGCAGTATAAGCAAAAAAGACGCATAATAGAATAAATGGATAATTTTAAAT
>JABMQB010000404.1 GCA_013203525.1 Mariniphaga sp. | reverse complement strand
GGTTTTTTACAATGCAATGATAATTTTTGCCAATAAACATTTTTCGGGAGGAAAAGCAAAAGCATTTTCAACACTTATTAATTTCGCAATTTATATCAGAGCAATAATTGCCATAGCAAGTAGGTTTATTTCAAAAATATACCTCCCAATTATTGATGCACTATTAGTATTTACAGGATTTCTGCTAATTACACCCTACTGGGAAAAAATCAAATTCGATCCTGGATATTATCCTTCTGAATTTTTAAATTATGTTGTCCCTGTTTATATTTTAATTTGGATCGGCGGAATATTTATTTCCAAAGGATACAAAAAACCAGTAAAACTATGGTGTGTTGTCAAAGGGCTTTTCTGGGGAACAATTATTATTTTATTAGCATATTCTTTAGTTGATGAGAAATACCGTTTTTCAAGAGCCTTAATCTTACTTGGTTCAGGGTGGGCAATATTTTCATTTTTAATATTACGGATTGTCCTGAGTTTTTTAAAATTAACCAATCTGAGGCTCGACCTGAAAAAACCAAAACGTATTGCAGTTGTAGGTCATCCCGACGAAGTTAAACGGGTAAAAGAATTATTAACACAAACTCAAATAAGTTCAGAAATAGTTGGTTATATTGCCATTGACGATTCGGATAAAGGGAAAGACTATATGGGCGATATTAGCCAATTAGAAGATATTCTTCGGATTAACAGAATTACTGAGTTAATTTTTTGCGCCGAGAATTTGAGCTCCGGAAAAATTATTAAGGCAATGCTTGAATTATCGAAACTGGAAATTGATTATAAAATTGCACCACCTGAAAGCCTGAGTATTATTGGAAGTAATTCTATTCATACTTCGGGCGATTTATATGTGGTAAACATTAATGCAATTTCAAAATCAGGAAATAAACAGCTAAAACGTTTGATTGACTTTTTGGTTGCTCTCATTTTGTTTCTTTTATCGCCAATCCTTTTTATATTCTATAAAAATAAACGAACATTCTTCCTAAATATATTCAAAGTGATTTTCGGAAAGAAAACCTGGGTTGGTTATATTCAAGATGAAAATTCTCTGGTTGATCTTCCGGCATTAAAACCTGGGATTCTAACACCAGCCGATCAGTTTAATAAAATGAACCTCGACTTGACAAAAAAATCTCAGCTGAATTTAATTTATGCAAAAGATTATCGGGTATTAAATGACCTGGAAATCATAATTAAAAACCTTAAATTTTTGGCTCGTACAAATGGGAAATAATTTTTTAGAATATGGTAATGTCATACTTCGGGCTTTAGAACCTGAGGATATTGAGCTCTTATACAATTGGGAAAACAATTCTGAAATCTGGAATTTAAGCAATACAAAATCGCCTTTCTCAAAACATATTTTAGCTCAGTATATTAAAGAATCTTTTCGCGACATATACGAAACCAAACAATTACGGCTGATAATTAAAACCTCTTCCGGAGACCCGGTTGGTGCAATTGATTTATTTGACATTGACCCTTATCATCAAAGAGCCGGAATTGGAATCCTGATCAGCAAAACTAAAAACCGCGGAAAAGGATACGCTTCAGATGCCTTACAAGCTTTATGTAATTATGCCTTGAATATTATAGGGCTTCATCAGCTTTATGCAAATATTTCGGAAGACAATATAACCAGCCTTAATCTATTTGAAAAAGCCGGATTTACAGTTTCCGGAGAAAAAACCGATTGGCTGAAAACTCTTGATGGTTGGAAAAAAGAACTAATCCTTCAAAAAATTCTTTCATAACCAAACATTTTTCCTCAATATCTGTTCTATAAATAAAATTCAACTGAACATGATAAGAATTGTTTTTCAATCAGTTATAATAATCCTTCTTACAAATACAACCACATTTTCACAGCAGTCAACCGACTGCCCATGTTGCGATGAATTCCATCAACAATTTGATTTTTAGAAAGGGAATTGGAATGTTTATGATACATTAAATAATCTTGTAGGCACAAACAGAATAGATAAACTAGAAGATGGTTGTATTTTGCAGGAAAACTGGAAATCAGTAAAAGGTGGTTCTGGAAGCAGTTACAATTATTTGTGACTAATCAGTGTATTGTAAATTTGCAATAATTTTCAGGGAATTCAATATATTTTGATTGTTTTTAATTACGGTATCAGTAACTGAACGCAGGACTGCAAAGTTGTATCCTCCGGTTGGCGATT
>JABMQB010000403.1 GCA_013203525.1 Mariniphaga sp. | reverse complement strand
TCCTTTTCATTTTTTCTCCTAATTAATATTTTCTTAAAATACCACGCGTAGAACCTCTTTTAATTAATTTATGTTTCTTATCTTTAAGTTTCCGTGCAATATTAAATATTTTTAATCTATATGATTGAAATGTTTCTTCTATCTTTTTATCATTAAATTTAATTACATTATCATATCTTAATTCAAGATATAAATTCCATAAATCATTACTAGTTTTTGTTTGGACATCCTAACTTTTTATAACTGGTTCAGTGATTATAGTGCCTCTATCTACAATTGTAAGTACGCCGCTTTCTTTTAAAACAACTGTTTTTAAATATTCATTTTTCATTATACGTCCTCCATAATTATAATATAAGCTTTTAATTGAAAAATGTAACTTATTTTTTCTTTAAAAATAAACTAGCAATTAAGTTTATTAATGTTTTTAAAAAAGCAAAATTTGAATCTTCTTTTATTATTCTTGTTGGAGGTAAATCTGGTGGGTCCGGAAGCTCAATAGATTTAGTAGGATTCAAATATTCTTTAATAGGATTCAAATATTCTTTAAGTTGATACAAAGGATATGCTGGTGACAAATCTGTCTTAGATATTTTAACATTTGCATGAGTAATAATTCCTTCCCAATCTTTATACAGATCAGAATAATGATCGAACGGTGCAATATCTGTTGCAATATTAAATTGTTTACATAAATATTTAACCAATTCTTCAGTAGCTTTTATTTGCGCATCAGAATATGTTGCAAAGTATTTTTCACCTCGCCAATCTAAATTTTCTAATATATAAGGTGTGCCTTTATATGTATATTTACCTGAAAACCATTTATAATTTTTATCAACTTTAACCAATTTACCTTCATTAATTAATTCAATGCCTATTGAATGTTTATCATATTTTTTACCAGTTCCAGTATTATACGCCCAATATTTTGGGTCAAATGCTTCTATAATTGTTCCATCTTTATCAATTAAATATGCAGTACATACATGACCAGATTGACTTGCTCACCAATTATATGACGAGCTTAATGTTGATGATTCTGTATGATGTAATACTATTCTCTTTTTAGTATAAATGTTTGAGAAGTATTTGCTACTTGGTAGATATTTTTTTTTTATTGCTATCATTTTTTTTAACCTCATCTAATAAATTTAATTTTCGCATTAAGCATGAATCATTTTCTTTTGAAATACTAATATATGCAGCCATCATATCTGTTAATAACGTTAATACTAAATCTTTATAATTATTTATAAACTCTTTTTCATCGCCTGGATTAATAGCGGGTGATGCTTCAATGGTTGACGGGTGGTTATGTATGTTATAATATGCAGCTTCACTTAATTTTTCAGCAATTTGTTTACTACAATTTTTTTTACCCTGCTTACTTTTAATATCACGTGCTATTTCTTGAATTACTGCTTCTAACACATTAAGCCCTGCAGATACGTCGACTTGATGTGATCTTTTTGTATGGGCATTCCAATCGATAGAACTATCATTCCAAGAAATATTAGTAGTACCAACGGCTGAATATGTTGGGCCGGAAACATTAGTAATACTAGTATTTGTTGTTGTAGTTGTTTTATTTTTTTTTAGTTTAGTTGTCATTTATTTATTATAACCTCTTTCCTTTTAAATAATATAAATGTTTGTAATTTAAGTAACACTAACTTTTTTTTCTTTAATAATTTTTTTCTTTTTTTTTTCATTAATATCTAATAATTTTAATTTTTCTTTTAATATTTCTTCTGGAGTTAAAATTGTTGCTGTAATTATATGTCTTTTCGGTCTTCTAAGTATACGTCGTGGTTTTCTATTAATTATATTTTTTTTGAATTTTATCATTTTAAATTTATCCTATAATAATTTTAATTTTTCTTTTAATTCTTTAGCATAATTATTATTATTATGTTTTTCGAAAAGATCATCTAAATCTTTGCAAGTAAATATTCCACTAGCAAGTAATTTTTCCAATTCTTGGGTTATTTCTTTAGTCACTTTTTCACTAAGTTCAATTTGTTTATTAAACTCTTTTCTAGTCATCATTTTATCATGCATCTTTAGTTATCTCCTAAAAGTTTTAATTTTTCTTTTAACTCTTCTTCGATTTTTTTAGCTAAATATTTTTTATAAGGTATGTAGTTTCTCATACAATCTTTTTCAATCATTTCTATTGTCTGGCAATTTTATTTTCTCCTATTAATTATAATTGCTCTATTTTTAAACCAGTTTATTCTCTATACCAAAAGATATAGGGAATAAACTATTTTTTTCATTTTCTATTCATCAAAGTTCTTAATAATAATTTGTTGAACTTTAGTTCTTGGTGATTTACTAATTGGACATTTAGAATCATTTGAAAGAATAAGCACTCTTTTAGTAGATTTAAAAGATAATGAATCTGTATAACCGTCAGTAAGAATTAACAAGTTGTTATTTTTCATTTTCTTATTTTTTTCAATATAATCAATACCTGGTTGTAATGTAGTTCCGCCCATTCCTTTAATAATTACTTTTTTGAAATCATTTAAAGTTTTAATTTCCATTGCATCATGAACTTTTGTATCACATTGAATTAAATTAATAGTAATTTCATTTCTGAAAATAAAATTTAAAGCTTTTTCAAAGTAACCATTCATAGATCCGGATGTATCTAACATAACATTTAAGGATTTGAATTCACTATCGGTCCCTTTTAACCCTTCAATTCCTCTACGATTTGGACGTCTAAATGATTTTGTATTTTTAATACCA
This sequence comes from Mariniphaga sp., assembly GCA_013203525.1. GTDB lineage: Bacteria > Bacteroidota > Bacteroidia > Bacteroidales > Prolixibacteraceae > JABMQB01. Next base: position 489 of record JABMQB010000403.1, on the reverse strand, counting down.
AATCCTCTTTCTAAAGTAGAAAGAATTTTTTTAGTGTAATCAACTTTTGATTTTTTTAAGGTTCTAAGAGATGCAGCAATATCACCAGTTTCTAAGCCGCGATTTTTAAGATTAGTTTCAATAGCGTCAACAATTTCTTGTCTTAGTTCATCTGGAATTGAATCTAAGAAGTGTTTGTCAATAGTCATTGTTTTTCCTTTTTCCAAACCTTCAAATATTTGTTTCATATCTTTTCCGATTCTTTGTTCCAAATCTTTTTTTGCATTTGCATTACTAGCATTTTGATCTTTATTTTTTTCTTTGCCATTTCCACTTTGTCCTTCGCCTTGTCCTTCACCTTCACCGCTTTGCGACTGTCCTTGACAATTACTTTTAATTTTATCCATAGTTTTGTCAAAATCATCTTGTTTTTCTTTAATCCATACATATAAATCTTCAAGAATCATACGACCTTTATATTTTTTAGGTTTTCTTAAACAACCCTTAATC
>JABMQB010000402.1 GCA_013203525.1 Mariniphaga sp. | reverse complement strand
TAATTATATATTGAGCAGAACAACAAAAATAACATAAGTAATTAACATCCAGATTGTTAATTACTCCTCCAACGCATTAGAAAATATTTTCCCCGAAAACCTATTCGGATTGGGTATATCAGACCGAAATCTGGCTTTAGAAAAGTTAAACCAGTTTAAAGTATTGATTATGGCCAATGTAGCAGCACTAAGCAAAACGCATTCCGATATTATTCAAAACTGGGTGAAAGAAGGAGGAAAACTGATTGCCACTTATCAAACTTCACTATTTAATGAAGTTGGGGAACAAAGAAATAACTTTTCATTAAGTGATGTTTTTGGAGTAAGTTATAATGGAACTTCTGTTAATACCATTATGGATTGTTATCAGAAAATAATTACCCGAAATGAAATTTTATCGGGATTTGAAAAAACGAAATTATTACATAATGGAGGTAGGACACTTATGGTCACTCCCGCTCCGGAGGCGACTGTAATTACAGGTTACTTACCCAAAATTAACAATCAGCCGCCCGAAAACGCATTTCCTGATAGTTGGAATTCACCCAACCCAATCGCGGTTCTAAATAATTTTGGAAAAGGACAAACCATCTATTTTGCCAATGAAACTGCAAAGTTAAACTACACTGTTGGCCATCCTGATTATAATGATTTACTAAAAAACTCAATTAATTTGTTGCTTGCCAAAAATAAAATACTTTCAACTAATGCACCTTCCAGTGTACATGTTTACCTTAACCAAAGCTCTGCAAACGAAAATATTTTCCAGTTATCATTTGTTAATACCTCTTCAACCAGCCAACGGCCGTATCGCGATTTAGTGCCAGTATCAGAAGTTAAAGTTCATTTACCATTTGATATCCGTTCCATCGAACCTCTTCTAAATGAAACTGAAACCAAATTAAAAGTTAATGAGAATACAGTAATAATAGACAATCTTGAAGAGTTTTATTCATTAAAAATACATGTGAAGTAGGCCTGAGTTATTTCTCTTTTCTAATAACTTAATACAAAAGCAAAAATTATTGTAACCTTTTTAAATCCATTTTATAAGGATAAATAAGTACAGTTTTTCAAAGAAAATTATGTAATCACAATAATTCTTCAATACCGCATCTTCACTACAAATCCCTTAAAATTTACTTCTTGGCCAAAGACAAAATGTTGTGTTTATTAGTTTATTCTTCTTTAACTGTTTCTTTTATTGGAAAAATCTTTGGATAAACCTTAATCGCAATTATACCGGCTATATACATCGATAATCCAAACATGCCCGACACCCAAAACATAGAAGAATGGAAATCGCCCATTGAGTCCTGTATCAACAAGGCAATGGTCATAGCAAGCGACGCATTTCTTAATCCGGTTTCAAGCGAAATTGCCCTAACCTGAAAATTGGTAATCTTTAAAAGTACAGGTACTAGTCCACCCAAAATCATTCCAGAGGAAGTAAGCAACAATACCATTGAATAAAACCTGAATCCATGGCGTTCGGTATCTGAGAAACCTTCAATATTATTCGCAATACCTGCAATAATCAGAAATAACAATGCAATAATTCCTAATATACTAAACACAGGAATAAGTTTTTTTGCCAGTTTTTCTTTAAACCTTCTGAACAACATACCCAGCCCCAGAGGTACAATTACCAAAACAATAATAGTTAATGCAATGGTGTTTGTCGGGACTTTTACATCAGGAATATTTGAACAATAAGCACTCAAAAGCAAGGGGAGAAAAAATATTGAAAGAATCGTTGAAATTGATGTAATTGCAACCGAAAGGGCTACATCGCCTTTTGCATAAAAGGTCATTAAATTTGAAGTAACACCCCCTGGTGTGACAGTAATTAATACCATGCCCACAAAAATGTACGGATAGTTTTCGTGAAATCCCATTAAATAACCCAAACCAACTGCTATAAGTGGCATTATTCCAAACTGGAGGATTTCGCCTACAATAATTCCTTTGGGTTTTGAAACGAGAACTGCAAAATCTTTTCCGGTTAAAGTCAATCCCATTCCAATCATTACAAAAAACAGCATGAGGATGATCATCAACTTAAAAATTTTATCAAATGCCGGTTGAACCGGTGGCGTTACAAAT
>JABMQB010000401.1 GCA_013203525.1 Mariniphaga sp. | reverse complement strand
ATACTGCTATCTTCATTTTTATTTGGTATTTCTTTACCAATTTCTGCTAAAAAAGTTTTTAGTTCTCTTTTAATTGTTGTATAAAATTCTTCTTTTAAAATATTGTTTTCATCAAATCTTTTTTTATTATATTGTAAAAAGGTTGTTGTATTTTCAATATTATTAAATAGAGATATTTTGATTGTATATATTCCTAATAATTTTGGAATAAAACCGATTGCTAAATTTCTAGACATTCTTTTAAATTTACTTCTTACAAATTCAATTACTTTTGAATCTGACATACAGTCTTGTATAAAATCTATGTCATCTGTGAATAGAATTTTTTTTAAATCTATATCAGCCATCTTACTGCACCCCATCTTTTAGGTATGCAACTTTGACAATCGACCTCTTGCCGATAGAAATAATATCTCCTGTATGTTCTGCTTTCAATTTATATAAAAATTCTGTTTCTTCTAAAATAACACCCTTAAGAAATTTTGTTTTGCCTGAATCCTCATAAATTATTTTTATTTTATTTTCTTCTATTTTAACCAACTCCTTTTTACTTTAATCTAATCTGCTCAACCGGAGCTGTCTAAGAATACGTTTTAAATAACAAGTTCATCAAGTTTTTGTCTAACCAAAACGGTAACAGTTGTATCTTCATCTAAAGCTTTTTGTTTTAGTTTCCGTCTCAATTCGTCTGTAATTGTTAAGTTTAACTGTCTCATCTAGTTTTATGTAAAACAATTTTCATTTATATATATATTTGTTTGGTCGCCGAGAAAAAGATGGGTTTTGGCAAAACATTAATATAGTGACAGTGTCCCATCAAGTAAAAGCAGGGGTTTTAAAAATTTAATTTATTTTCAGTTTTATGTATAATTGTAACGTTGTCATCACATCTAGTTTTTGTATCACTAGCAGGTAAACCCCTGCGAAACCTTACTGTCTTATTTTGTCATTAGTTGCTTGTCATATGTTCCAAATAAAACTTTCAAAAGGAATAATTGTTATTATCCCTTCAATAAACGTAATTGTTTTTCATAGTAATTTTTTACTTGCTCTAATTTTATCAGTGCTCCTTTAACCTCAAAAATTTTCCAATGTAATTTAAACATTAAATCATCTTTTTTAATGTCTTTCAAATGTTGTTTAGGGTCACAAGGCATCATGCTTAGTAAAAATTCCTTTTGGCTTTGATAACAACAAGCGGTATCTATTTCATCAGCTAGGTCAAGCTGTATGCCTGTGTTGTCCTTCCAAAACTTCTCAGCATACTTTAACCAATGTCTTAAATTTATTTTTTCTATATGTTTCATTCATTTGCCTAAAATTGATTCCCACATCTCTTGCCTAGTTTTAAATTTAGAACAAGAACCACAAATTTCATCTTCTGGGTCACATCCACAATCTTCTAAATCATATCCGCACCATTTACATTCTCCTTTACCATATTCTATTTCTAACATCTTTGCTACTTCTTTTTTCATTTTATTTTCCTCCTTCATCAAACTCAATTGCTATACCTTTATTATCTAACATCACAAGTAAATATAATCTTGCATCCCTAATATTTTTAGCAAGTTTTTCTTTTACTAATGATTCTTCTGCCATCCAAAATGCTTCACAAAGCTTATTATCTATTCCTTCTACTTTTTTTATTTGTTCTTTTGTTAATTCCATTTTCATTTTTTCATCTCCAGCAAGCCTGCTTGCTAAGCATTATGCAGATATAGTTATTAATATGGATTTCTAAAAATCTCATATAAAATTACCAAACAATTTAAATACGATAAGGCTTTTAATATTAATATAAACGTAAACCAAATGGTACACAAAAATTTATCTAAAGCAGTAGTTGAGAATAACAGGAAACGTAAAGGCATTAAACTAAAAAATGAATTCTTATCTAAAGAACTTAATAATTTGATTAAGTTATGTCTAAAATTTTATAATCACAGTTGGCTAACTAAAGGGGAGTTTGCTGTTAAAACTAATTTGACTACGAATACTATCAGTTGTATTTTTAGTAGGAACAAACAATATTTTCAAGTTCAAAGAAGATTTAAAAGGGGAGGCAATAAAGATAAGTTTAGATTTAATTTGCCTGTTGCGTTTAAAAGGATGGAAGAACTATTTAATGAAGAATTTTTGTATTATGATTTTATTTTAGGGAACTTAGAAGAATTTATTAGTTATTTTAATTCTAAAGTGAATGAAGCAAGTTTAACAAAGATAATAAGATTATTTGGAGCAAAAGCTAACAAGGAGCACATTACTAAAAGCTTTAAGGAGTATGTTAAGAATGATTATGGCATTACTACTAAAAGGGAAGGCAGGGAGCTTATTTTTAGGATAAATGATATAAAATTGTTAAAAAAGAAGATTAAACTTAATACTATGGAGCATTTAGCATCCATATCTATACTAAGAGAGGAGTTTTATCAAAAAATGAGGGGTGATACACAAAAACAGGATTAGAATGTTTTATTTATAAATAAAATGTTAGTATATTGTATTACTCGAACAATATATTATAAACATTGTGTTTGTGTAATACAATATACTAACATTCTCTTTATAAACAAAATGTAATCTTATATGGGAATTATAACAATTATTTTTAATATAAAAAATAAACTATAAACAAGGTGGGATAATATGTCAAATTTAACGTATAAAGAAAGTATAAATGAAGGGTGTTTAAAGAGAATTGATAGTATATTAAAAAAGAAAGAAGTAGATTTGAGTAAAAGGGTGTTTAAAGAAAACTTACTAAGTGCTGAGCAAATAAAGGTATTAGATGATTATAAGAATTTTTGTGTAGGTGGAGGCTCAGGAAGAATAAAAAGTCTTAGTACAACAGTTACAGCATTGTGCAATATGAAAACGCTCGGTGAATTTATAAAAAAACCATATAAAGAAGTAACAAGGAAAGATATAGAAAGATTCTCTGCGTTTTTAAAGATGTCAGGGAAAAAGGATGCTTATTGTGCTTCTATTCTCATTAGAGTTAAATCATTTTATAGATGGTTATATAAAACAGGAGAAGAGTATCCTGCTGTTGTTAAATGGATGAAGCCACAAATTAAATCAGAAAAAATCAAATTTGATGATTTGCCAAGCGAAGATGACATTAAAAAACT
>JABMQB010000400.1 GCA_013203525.1 Mariniphaga sp. | reverse complement strand
TAAAATTTTAAGTTTTCAAATGTATTCGATGGAACTCCCATGATTTTAATTATGCTTGTTTATGAAGCATTTCTGCATGGTCGTTTCATATTTATATTTTTTGAGAAAAACAATTTTAAACCAAAATGGTTTGAATTAATAATTCTGTAATATTAGGTATAAAACTCAAAATTAAAAAGGAGTTGATTATATTTACTCCGCAGAAAAAATTAAAGAGTAGAGTTTTGGAAATATTGTTTGGAGCAGAAAATTCATTTCTGTATTTATTGGTTTGTATTTTAATTGCAGTTGGGATTACGCTATTACTATATTTCAGGAGTAAAGAGTTAAAAGAACTGGGAAAGATGCAGATAGGTTTCCTTTTTTCCCTTCGTTTTTTATCCATATTTTTTCTCTCAATCCTTTTATTATCTCCCCTAATTAAAACATTGAAAAGATATGTAAATAATCCTGTAATATTAACGGCAACTGATAATTCCGCTTCTGTTTTTGCAGCTGGCGATTCATCAGAAGTAGCTGAGAACATTGATAATATCATTAATAACATTCAATCTGATTTAAAGGGAAATTTTGATATTGTAAATTACACTTTTGGCGAGAATGCTAAAATTAGCGACAACAGGACTTATAATGATAAAAAATCGGATTACAGCCAGTTAATAAACACAGTTTATAACAACCACTTTAACGAAAATATTGGAGCTTTAATTTTGGTTGGCGACGGGATTTATAATATAGGGGCTAATCCGGTTTCTGAGGTACAAAAACTAAATTTCCCAATTTATAGTATTGGAGTAGGTGATACTAATATTGTGAAAGATGCAGCAATTGTTGATATCAGGGTAAACCGGAATGCATTTGTTGGGAACCGTTTTCCGGTTGAAATTAACCTACGTTTTGATAAAATGCCAAATGAACCAGCCATTCTACAGGTTTATAATAATAATGAGGTTGTTTACAGTGAAAGAATTGTGCCAGCAAATGATGATTATTTTACTACGGTTGAATTCAACCTCGAATCAGAAACATCAGGATTACAGCATTATTCAGTTAGAATAAATACTTCGGGCCAGGAAAGGAATATCGAAAATAACAAGTCAGAATATGTAATAAATGTCCTCGAAAATAAACAAAAAATCCTTATTTTATCTGAAGGGGCACATCCAGACCTTGGAGCAATAAAAAACGTATTGGAGCTCCAACAAAATTTTGAGGTTTCCATTTTTACCCGGGAACCATATCCTGAAATCTTAAATGAATTTAACCTAATAATTCTTAACCAAATACCCTCAACCGGGACAGCTGGAAGGGAATTAATCAACAAAACTCTTGAAAGCAATACTCCTTTACTGTTTATTGTGGGAAGCAAGACGTTTATTCCACAGTTTAATCAACTTAATTTGGGTGTTGAAATTATTGCCCAGGCAAGAAATCCGGAAGAAGCTCAACCGCTTGTTAATAATAATTTTGAAATATTCAGAATGAGCGAGGAATTAAGGGAAATGATAGAAAAATTTCCTCCGCTGCAAGTTCCGTTTGCAGAAATAACCCTTGCTCCATCCTATTCAGAAATGTTATATCAGAATTTAAACAATGTAAAAACTTTGCGCCCACTGATTGCCATGGGAAACCAGGAAGGCAGGAAAACCGGTGTTATTTTTGGCGAAGGATTATGGAGATGGCGTTTATACAACTATTATTTCAATGAAAGCCATGCCCAATTTACCGAGTTTATTTCATCAATGATACAATACCTTTCATTGCGCGAAAATGAGGATAATTTTATTATTGATTTCAAACCTGTTTATTACGATACTGACCCTGTTATTTTACATGGCGAAATTTATAACGAAGCATTTGAACTTATTAACGAACCTGAAATAACAATCGATTTATCCGATGCAAACGAAAATAAATTCAATTTTGTTTTTGATAAGGATGGTGACTATTATCGGCTTGATGCAGGAAAATTACCAACCGGCAACTATTATTTTAATGCCAGCGTAATTATTGGCGATGAAGAATTTACTGAATCGGGGAATTTTACAATTTTACCGCTACAAATTGAAAATGTAGTTACCAGAGCAAATTTTAATACTTTATTTCAGATTGCAAACCGTACCGGCGGAGAGTTATACCATTCAAATGAATTGAGTGAATTGATATCATTGATAAGTAATAACTCGAATATTAGCCAGTCCAATTATTTTCAAGCCACCATAACTGAACTACTAAACCTAAAATGGCTATTTATTGTTTTATTACTAATTTTCAGCATGGAATGGTTTTTGAGGAAATTCTGGGGAATATATTAAAAACCTGTATATAATTTAAAAAGTGAAAAACAGATTAATCCATATATTAATTTTTTTTGTTCTGATACTATTTACTTCATGCAGTTCGGTGTATTACCTGCGAGTGCAAACAGGTATACCTGGCAGCAATGACCTCCCGGCTAATATTCAAAGCCTGACTCTTGTTAACCGAACCGTTGATTCCAGATATCACAATTATGCAGCAGATACACTTCAGCAACAATTCTATATAAAACAATTTAAACACGATACCGTTCTTTATGACCTTACAGCTGTTGATACCGTAATAAGGGCGTTGGGTGAATTATTGTATGAATCGGGAAGATTTGATATTGTAATACCTGAAAACCGTTTCGTTCCACATAAAAAAAATGGATTTGTTACGCAGGTAATGCCCTGGGAAGAGGTTGAACAAATCTGTAAAACTTTTACTACCGACGCTGTACTTTCGCTCGATCATTTTAAAACATCTATTTCAACTAAATACGATTCTGAAACATTGTACGACCAATCTGAGGATAGTTATTACAGAGCCTATTTGGCTATAATTGCAATCCAATATGAAGCACTGTTCAGAGTGTATGATCCACAAACAAAAAAAATAGTTAACCGTACTATAATAAAAGATACACTTTGGTGGGAAGGTGCTGAATTAAGCAATATAGAACTTTTTAAAAGATTAACATCGGTTAAAAATGCAATGGTTGAATCGGGAATTGCAATTGCTTTGGATTATTCCGATAAAATTTCAACCCACTGGAAAAACGACCAGAGAAAATATTTTGAAAACGGTAATCAACAATTTGAGCAGGCTCATTTATTTGCAAAAGAAAGCGATTGGGAACAGGCATTAGGATTATGGTTAATTGTTGCCGAACAAGCCAGAGGTAAATCATTACGAAGCAAAGCAGAATTTAATGTAGCGCTGGCATATGAAATGCTTGGAGATATTAACCAGGCCATTATTTGGGGAGTAAAATCATACGAAACTTATTACCGACCGTTAACAGTTGAATATTTAAATGTTCTAAAAAACAGAAAAAAAGAAGTAGATAAATACACCCAAAATGAATAATAAAATTCTGGTTCTGATTATTGTCACAGCCTGGGTTTCTTCTTGTACAATTTATAAAGAATATCCTGTTGATATTTATAAACCCGGAGAAACAACATTACCATCAAATGCTTTAAATATTGCAATTGTCAGCCGGAATTTTAAATACAATATCGATACCCTTCAACATTATTATAAAACAGAATTAAAGCTGGTAAAAGACAAAAAGAATCAACATATTAATATTGATAGCTTAGCTGTTTCACGCACCCTTAAGGGAATTGCTACCGAATTACAGAACAGTGAAAAATTTGCAGAGATAGAGCTTTGGCCTTACAACATAATAAAACAACACAAGGGTGAAAAATTATCGCCTTTTAAATGGGAAATAGTAAACAACCTCACTAATCCGGTAAATGCGGATTTACTTATTTCGCTTGAATCATTATCCTATTTTTTTAGCTCATTAAAATCAAATGATAATTATCCGCCATTTAACCAGGTTATTACAGCTTCCGTGTGGGGAATTTATGATCCCAGTTCAGAAAAAATAATCGAACAAAAACAATTAATCGATACAATATATTGGGATGGTTATGATAACGATGGGGGGAAAAATTACAATGTCCCCAACAGGCTTGATGCAATAGAATTGGCATGCGAAATTGCCGGCAAAAACTATGCAAAAAGACTTTCACCTTCGTGGCTTGAGGTAAATAGAATGTATATTATCCCGCCTGTTGAAGATTTCAGGTTAGCAGCCGGTTATTTTGAAAATGGTAAATGGAATGATGCTATT
>JABMQB010000399.1 GCA_013203525.1 Mariniphaga sp. | reverse complement strand
GTGTGATCGTGCTTCCAAAAGTTGCACTATTAAACCGCCTCTGTAAATCAGGATATTCACTGTTAAATAATGAATCTGAAATGGCCATAACTCCACATCGCTGACCGGCATAAGAAAATATTTTCGAGCTTGAAATAAACAGAATATAATTATCGGTGTATTTAGCAACGGTTGGTTGGAAAGGCAGTTCACCCGGTTTTGATAAATCTTTTCTAAAATCCATGGCAAAATAGGCCAGGTCTTCTATCACAATTACATCATATTTATTTGCTAATTCGCCAATGATTTGAAGTTCTTCTTCTGTAAAACATATCCATGAAGGATTATTAGGATTGGAATAAACTATCGAGTTAATATTACCTTTTGAAAGATATGATTCAAGTTTTTGAGCTAATTTTTCACCTCTGTAATTAAAAACATCAAAGGTCTCAAGTTTTTGCCCAAGTACCATCATTTGTTGTTTTTGAACCGGAAAACCAGGATCGATAAACAGTGTTGTATTTTTCTTCTTATCAATATTTCCGGCAACCATAAATGCGGCATAGGTCCCCTGCATTGAGCCTACTGTAGGGATACACCCCTTAGGGCTGATCTCTACATCCATAAAATTTTTAATAAATTTCGATGCTTCTTCTTTTAAAGGCTTAATACCGTCAACCATTGGGTAAATAGATGCAACGCCCCTTTTCAGTGCTTCAATTTCGGCCTCAGTGCCAACCCTGGCAGGTGGTAAGCCCGGAACACCCATTTCCATACGAATATATTTGAATCCGGTTTCCTCCTCAACCAAATTAACCAAAGCAACAATTTCACGAATAGATGCACTTCCAATATCAGGAATTCTCAGTTCCTTAATTTTCTGATCAACAAGATTTTTATTTAAAGGTGAATTATCCATTTCCTTCACATTTTAGTATAAAATAAGCAAAGCTGGAACTAAATGGCAAATCCTAAAAATGTATTTAGCAACAGGTTTATTAATTCAGAATTTTAAGTCCTTAAAATAGTTAAAATTGAAAGCATCAACTATAACCAGGTATCAATTATCAAGAAAAAAGGTGATATTTAACCACCTGATTTTTATCACCTTCTACAAACCAAATTCCGGTTTTATTTTTTGCAGCCAGCTGCTAAGTCGTTCTTCAGTTAATTCGGGCTCAAAATCCTCATCAAGGGGTAAACCAATAAACTGTCCATCAATTACAGCTTCTGAAGCATCAAATTCATAACCTTCGGTAGAAACCTTCCCAACTACATTTGCATTGTTATTAATTAATTCCTTTCCAAGTGAACCCATAAAATCGACAAAATTTTGCGTGTAGGTTATATGGTCTCCCAATCCAAAAATAGCAACAGTTTTACCGGTATAATCTACTTTACTAATTTCCGGCAGGAATTTCGCCCATTCATTCGAAGAAAATTCTGAATCCCATGTATCTTTTCCAACGGTTGAAATACCGAAAATAATTTTATCAAATTTTTCCAGGTCGGCAACAGTTGCATTTTTTACCGGTACTAAAACTGCTGCATCGCCTAATGCTGTTTTTACTTTTTCAGCTACTTTGTTGGTTGACCCTTTTAGGGGTCCGAAAAATATTCCAATTTTGCTCATAATTACACAATTTGCACCTTTTACTTAATGGAATGTACGATTTACTATTTTTTATCGATTCTGCAAAAAAACCTGATTAAATAATTTAATTCTAAGTAACAGAATTCTGATTTTGAATGGCAACTTCACCCTTTGTATATTCGCCTAAAATTGAAAGACTGGATACTTTCTTTAGAACCTGGTGAATTGCATGCTCGTAATTTTCAAGCGAATTCCATTCTATATCTACATGGATTGTATATTCATTTGGTTTTCCTACAATTGGGACTGATTGAATTTTTGCCATATTTATTTCATTCTCAGCAAATATGTTTAGTACACTTGACAGTGATCCATAATAATGCCCCACCTCGAAACATATAGATGCTTTATTAGTCCCCTCCGAAGGATTGCCATGCTTTGCCAAAATCAAAAACCGGGTATAATTTTTTTTGTTAGTTTCAATTCCTGGTTCCATAATATTTAATCCATATATTTCAGCCGAACGATTATTACTGATAACCCCGGCATATGTGATTTTATCTTCGGAAATATATTTAGCTACTCCGGCATTATCGCCCAATTCTTTGGTTTTTACGTCTGGAAAATTGTGTTCGAGAAACTCATTGCACTGTTGAAATGAAACCGGATGTGAATAAATTTCTTTAATATCCTTTTTTTCTACTCCAGGCAAAGCCATTAAATTCAATTGTATATGAATATAAATCTCACCTATTATTCTTAGATGAAAATCCCTTATTAAACCATAATTATTCAACAAACTACCAGCTATCGAATTTTCTATTGCCATAACCGAAATATCAACTTTATCGGCATCAATTAATTCACAAACCTTTCTGAATGACCTGCATTCAACAATTTCAATTTCCTCATCGAAATACCTCATGGCGGCATCTTCATGAAAAGATCCGGCTATTCCCTGGATTGCAACTTTTTTCATTTCAAAATTTTTAAGCATTCAAAGATACAAATATTCGCTCTTTCACAGCAAAATACGATAACCGTTGTAATGACTTATAAAAGGCTTTTAAAATTCCCGAAACAAAACAATTATATAATAGAAGGAAAAGTCAAATTAAATTCCATATAAAACTGAATCTTCAAGAATATTGACTTTGTTTTTTTGAAGTCTTTCCTTAGCTTCAATGATATCTGCAACTTCTAAAATCAAAATAGCAATCTTTTTCTCTGAAAGTAAACGGGTATATGCATTATCGAAATGGATTCCTGCTTTAGCAAGTTTCAGGAGAAGTTCATCGAGACCTCCCGTTTCATCTTTCATTTCAAGGGCAATAACCTCTCGTAAAGCAACAGAATTACCTTTTTCAGTAAGCAAACCATATGCCTTTTCAGGTTGGTCGACTAAAAGATTTAATACCCCCCAACCATGAGAAATATTATTTAAAGTTAAGGAACGAATATTAATTTCAGCATCTCTTAGAATACTTGTTATTACCTCAAAATGCCCTATTTTATTTTCCAGAAATACTGATACTTCGTATGCCATAATTCAATTATTTTAAACAAAAAAGCTGCCTAAATGAATAATACATTTTCAGACAGCTTTAATGAACTAATATCGTATAAAATTAAAGCATTTCTTAGAATTTATAGGCAACAGAAATCATATTCCTGAAATTTGTTACATTTTCAGCATTAATAATTTTTCCTTTATCTGAATAATCAATATCACCATAAGCTGCAGTTGTAAGGCTCATTTCCCAGCCAAACATAAAATTCTTATAGTTATAAATTAGCTGAGGTGAAATTTTATACATCATATCAACATCAGTGGCAAATCCATAAAATGGACCAATTGGAGCATCTGAGGTTCCTAAGTTTTTTAAATGACCAGCAAATAATCCAACTTTCCAGGCTCCTCCATAAGTAAAGTTTACCCAATTATAAATATGATTCATTGGAGTATAAGTTTCCGCTCCGGTAGAAGTATTAATACTTTCAACAGCATAACCACTCGGTAATAAACTTTCACAAACATTTTGCCCGTACATGGATTTTGCCTTAAACTGAAATTTATCGGTCGAATATTTTAAATATCCAATAGCAGCAAAAGTTCCAAGTTTTTCATTGGTAACAAATGTTCCATCAGTCCCTGTAGTTGAAGTTCGTGGTTGTATTGTTTTCCAATCAACTGCCACGCCCATAACCCAATTATTGTTATAATACTGTAATTGTGCATGCAAATTTGGAATTACAGCATTACGTTGATATTCATATGATTTGCCTGAGGGACCACGATTTGCATACTTATATTGATATACAGCCCCAAAAATGAAATCAACATTTTCGCCAGGTGTATAAGTTAACCTGATTTGTGGACTTCTATTAAAAACCTGAAAGGGTAAACCTGTGTTTTCATTTAAAGTTGAAGGATATACCTTCTCAATAAATGTCGGATGCCAGGTGCGCCCAAATAAAATTTTAGTTTTTTCCCATGTAAATTGAGTATAAGCATGCCTGAAACGTAAACTATTTGTTGCAGATCCTCCTGTAAAATCAACTTCAACATATGCACCTACCTTAGCCTTACCAATTTCAAGACCTGAAAAACGAGTTCCAAACCTGGTAAAAATGTTTAGGAGATGTGCACTGGGTTGAGCATTAATGTCCTCATGGTTGCTGTCATATACAGGTCTTTGTGGAAATAATTCCAACAAATGGTCACAGGCATCAACATTCTTTCGTGAATCTAAGATAAAATCGTTACGAACAAATCCGCTTAAATCAACCTTAATATTTTTAGAAGTCAGAAAACCCTGTGAATATCCGGCAATAGAAATAAAAATGAATAAAATTGAAACTATCTTTTTCATAGCATTAATTGAATTGTTGTTATTTAGATTAAAATGAAATTTTATAGTGTTGCTATCTTCGAATGACAAAATTAACACAATAGTGATGATCCAACATTCCAATTTAATTGCTGAAAAACATAGATTGCTAATTTATTTTGATTATAAATAGTTACAGTAAAAAGGACATTTACATTTTTATATTTTTGTAACATTGGTTACATTATCCTTTCAGGAATTACTGACCTTTGTATTAAACAAATCACCATAAATAAAATACTCAGTTTTAAAACTCATTTGATGAATAAAGCAAGATGGATTAAAAGGCTTCGTAAATTTCACAAATGGCCAGGAATTATTATTTCGGCTTTTGTTATTCTTTTTGCTTTATCAGGGATAATAATGAACCATCGTGGAACTGTTTCATCTATTGATGTTTCCAGAAAAATATTACCATCAAATTATGAATACTCAAACTGGAACCAGGCAGCTATTAAAGGGTCGTTAAATATTAATGGAGACTCTGCTTTAATGTATGGTAATATCGGTATCTGGAAAACAAATGATAAGTATAAAACTTTTATAGATTTTAATCAGGGATTCCCAAACGGTATTGATAATCGTAAAATAAACGCCTTGATCAAATTTCAGGAAACTTCAATTGTAGCCGGAACTCATTTTGGATTATACAAAAGAGGCAATTCTGAAAATTTGTGGATTGAATTGGAGATTCCCGTCAAAAATAAACGGATAACAGATCTTACCATTAAAGATGATACACTAATAATTTTAACACGGCACTATTTATTAAAAAGCACCGACCTGCTTAACTTTCAAAAAATCCAACTTCCGGAGCCCGTTAATTACCAAAGAAAAGCCGG
The DNA here is from genome assembly GCA_013203525.1 of Mariniphaga sp. Taxonomy (GTDB): domain Bacteria; phylum Bacteroidota; class Bacteroidia; order Bacteroidales; family Prolixibacteraceae; genus JABMQB01. Next base: position 2,073 of record JABMQB010000399.1, on the reverse strand, counting down.
GCTTTTTAATACATTCTGGGAACTTCACAGTGGTAAGTTATTTGGCTTAATCGGAAAATTAATTGTTGATATTTTTGGGATTGTTGTGATCCTGCTTTCTGTAACTGGATTGCTTCATTTTTTCTTTCCTAAAATTATCAGAAGAAGAAAAAGAAAAGAAAAATTGGTTGCTTCCCTTGTTTCAACCAAACGGAAAAACCTGAGATGGCACAACGTAGTAGGATATGTATTTGTATTGTTTTTAGTAATTAATACTTTTTCGGGGATGCACCTGCGTCCACCATTACTGATAGCCATTGCCAATAAGCAGGTTGGAATTATCCCCTTTACAAACCTCGACACACCCAATCCATGGCACGATAAACTTCGCCGTGTTGATTGGAATGAAAACTTAAAAAAATATATTTTCTCAACTTCCGATGGTTTCTATTTTTCTGATGAGTCATTATTAAATACTTTACAGCCCTTTCCTGTTCAGCCCCCAGTTAGTGTTATGGGATGTAATGTGCTTAAAACAGATTCAAATGGAAATTATATAGTCGGATCATTCAGTGGGATGTATATCTGGAATTTCGAAAAAGCAATCATTGATGAATACTTCACAAAAGTACCATATCAGAAACCAGAAGGAATGGAAATGCCAATTTCAAACACAATGGTTGCAGGTTATATTGAGAAAAACGGCGGTGAGGAAGTATGGTTTGATTTTAACCGGGGAGTATTAAGCATGACTCCATTCGATAGAGCATCTTTCCCTGAAATGCCTGAAGAAATCATTAAGGAGTCCCCAATGTCATTATGGAATTTTGCACTTGAGGTTCACACCGGACGTATATTTGAAAAATTCATTGGTTCATTTTACATCCTTTATGTACCACTTGCCGGAATCTGTATTTTACTGGTATTGATAAGTGGTTTTTTTATATGGTGGTTGGGATATAAGAAGAAAAGGAAAGAGTGATTGAATGAATGAATTTTTGAACTTGTATAAATATACAATTCTGAACATTATTAACTTAATTTCGGATTTTAGTACAAGAAACAACCAAAGGCAGATGTTGTCCTCCAAATGATTCTTTTTTAAAATTTGAATACATTTCAATATCTGAAAATCCGGATTCTAACAATAACGATTTTAGCTGAGTACTTTTTAATGCCAAAAGCATAGTTTCGTTTGAAATGATTTCATCTGACTTTTTAATTAATAAATCAGTTTTAAATCTAATCATCGGGAAATCTTCAAAGGAATATTTTCGAATAAATCTGATATTTCCGGTTTCAATAATTGGCAGCTCAGAAACCTGTTCACCTAGAATGTAATTATAATTCAGTATCTGTAAAAGAAATGTACCGCCTGTTTTTAAAATTGAAAAAACTCCATCCAACATTTTTCGAATTAAATATTCTGAAGGCAAATGAACAAGAGTATTTCCGAAACACAGAACTGAATCAAATTGATTTGGTTTAAAATCATTTTCTAATTCCAACATATCCACTTTTTGGAATATAAGATCACTCCCATCGATTTTCAATTTTGCTTGAGAAAGTAAATCTTCATTCAAATCAATTCCTATAACTTCAGCTCCTTCATTTGCCAATTGAAAAGCAAGTTCCCCTGTGGCGCATCCAATATCTAAAACTGTACAATACTTCAAATCGCCAATTTCGCTTTTTACAAACTTTAATTGCATTGGTTTATATGGAAAAATCTCTGAATAATTTTCAGAAATAGAAGTATAAAATCTGTTTTGTTCTTTTTCGCCCATTTGGTTTTTCAATCATTCATTCCTTCAATCCTTCAGTAATTCAGTAGTTCAGTCCTTCTTTTTCTCAATCCTGATGCGTGCATCAACTGCCAGAATGTTTTCTCCAATTCCTAGTAAAGGATTTATATCCATTTCTTTTATTTCAGTGGCATAACGAAGAAGAGTAGAAAGACGCACTATTATTTCGGCAAACTTATTAATATCAACACCCGGTTGCCCACGATAGCCTTTTAATATTTTGTACGATTTTAAGTTTTTTATCATCAACACGGCTTCATTAGTCGTAAGTGGAGCCAGTCCTGAAGTC
>JABMQB010000398.1 GCA_013203525.1 Mariniphaga sp. | reverse complement strand
TTTTATTTTTATATTTATCAGTATCTTCGTCTATTTCACCAATATATTCACCATTAAAATCAATTAAGAATATTTTTGCATTTTCCTGGAAATTTGGATTATCCTTAAATACATTAAATAACTCTCGATAAATACTTGCTAAGGTGTACGACTTACCGCTTCCAGTATTGCCGAAAATCCCTATATGACTAGCAAATAATTTATTTATCCCTAACTCTATTTTTTGACCATCATCGTATTCTAATTTTCCTATTTCAATAGGCTTATCATTTACATCAACAAATTTATGAATTTTGTCAAATTCTTCTTTTGTAAGTAAAAGACAAGTATTATCTATTAAAGGTAATTCCTTAACTCCTTTTTGAAAAACTCCATTATTTATAGATCCTAAAATTTTAACATTCAATATTCTATAAATTTTTTCTTTATTGCTAGAATACGAAGATTTAGAAAATTGTTTATCCTCACTAATAGATTCTCCTTCAATTTTTCCAACCATCTCTTCAAACCCTTTTTTTATTTTCACATATCCTTGTACAGAAATATTTTGCATTATTTCTCCTTTATATAAAATTGAAGAAGTATTTTTTCCAGTATCAACTTTTACTTTTACAGATTGACCTAATATTTCAATAACTTTTCCAATTCTAAAAATTGAGTTATCTATTATATATTTTTCCGTTTGTGTAGTATTATTACTCATTCGTTTCTATTATAGTGATATTCATCTTTTCTTATTCTAATACACCATCGACTAACTCCCTTTTAAAAGGAATAATTTTTTCAAAAATCTCTGTATTTAATGTTTTAAAATCATATTCCATTCCTTCTTCTGGACTAACAATTTCTATATTTTTATTTTTTGCATTTTTCTCTATATTCTCATAAATCTTACTAGATGATGATTTGTGACTAAAAATATATATCTTCAGAGTTGGATTAGAATCTGCAACTCGTAAGGTTAATTTATATATATGTTCATCTGCAAAAGAAAATCCCATGACAAATAATACACTATTTTCTTTTTCTAACTCATTAGAATATATTCTTAATAAATCGTAATAATATTCATCAAATATAGTATTGTCAAATTTCTGTTTAGTGGGATTAATTATCATTAATTTTTTATAAATCTCTTCAAATTCAGGAGAATTTTTTTTATCTTCAGTTTCCCTTACTGTGCTCAAAACATGATCTAAATAAATTACTTTTCCTTCTTTTTTCCACGAAAGAGAACCATGAAGTTTTAAAATATTGAATACAGGTATTTCAGAAGTATTTTCATAATGAAGACTTTTTTTAAAATACGATTTTTTAAAATTTCCTATATCATATCTAGGATTAAACTTTCCGTGAAATCCATCGTCAAATTCTATTCCTGTATTTTCTAATGCTTTTTCAGAAAATATATCTATATTTGTTGTAAATACATTAATTTGTTTTGTTAATATTGAATTTTCTCTTTTAAGTACTATATGATTAATTATTTTATAAAAATTTTCGTAATTATTTAGTACTTCATTTTTTTCTTTATCAACTTTTTTATCTATAATTTTTAAATTCCCGACCATTGATTTTTCAAAATATTCTTTCTTTAATTCTGATATTTCTTGAGGAATATAATTTTCTTCTGCTTTTACTAACTTTATCTCAATATTATTAAGAATATCAAGAAAAGGAAAAGATAATCCTGATCCAATTAAAAAATTAATATTAGCACTGTCAATAGTCTTTTTTATATCTTTTAATATCTTCATAATTTTAAATATTAATTATTGTTAAATCTCCAATCTTTTATTTCCAAATTTTCTTCAAATCTTTTTATATTAATTAAATATTTTTAAAATTCTTATTAGAATTCCATTCTTTCTTCAATGCATTCAGCCACAATTCTAAATGCTTCTTTCTCGTTGTACTTCAATATTTTTAAATTAGTTGGTGGATCGTATTGATTTCTATAATCCTTAAAACATTTTCTAATATTTATCGGTTCTAAAATTTTTCCTGAATAATATTGATCCCAAGCCACTAATACATCTTTGATCTTTTTTATTTTTATATCAAATTCTTCTTTCCAATATTTGCTTTCGTTACTATCACATGTAATTTTTTTATATATTTTAGATATACGACTGGAAATCCCAGTTGTACAGGTACTATCTAATTTTTTTAATAAATCTTCCATCTTTTTAAGGGTTGGACACTCTTTAAAAGAACGCTCAAAACACATAATTTTTGACGTTCTATAAAGGTAACCCGAATAGGCAATTAAATCTACAACATCAAATATTATTCCTGCTCTCAGCAACCCTTGTCTTATTAAATTTCTCTTTAAATCTTTTGCTGCCTTATTTAAGGGTTGTGAATAAATTAATAAATGTCCTATAAATTCCTTGAGATTACTAATTCCTTTTCTATCTGAACTAGAAACTAAAACTCCTAATTCTATGTTATTCTTTAAGGCCTTATAAGTTAAATTAGAAGAACCTACAATTCCCTCTGTAGAATTCAAAAAAAGTTTAGCGTGTAGTTTTTTTATTTCAAATAAATA